>JAUNAI010000139.1 GCA_030527705.1 Planctomycetia bacterium
CAGAAGGGACTGAATTCCCGCTCCAGAAATACGTTCCATCGAAAGAGACCGACTATCGGAAAGGTTTCATGGCTTATGGTGGCGATTTCGGTTATAAAGGGGTTCCGTCGGACGATAACTTCTGCTGTAATGGTCTGATTTCCTCCGACCGGACACCGCATCCGTGCATGGGGCATGTGAAGTTCTGTCAGCAACCGATTAAGACGCGGTTGGTCTCGCTAGAAGATGGGATTTTGACCGTGAACGTCGAGAACCGCCATGATTTCATCGACCTGTCGAACTTCAAGCTCCGTTGGCGTGTCACGAATCTCAGTGAGCCGGTGGCAGTTGAGTTGCCGAATCTGAAGGCGGGTGAAAAGGCGAACCTGATGATTGACCTGAAAGCGGTGATTCAGAAAGCGCGTTACGTCACGCTGGAATACACGCTCGCAAATGACACTCCGTACGCGAAAGCCGGAACCGTCGTGGCGTGGGACCAGTTTAAGGTGCGTGATTTCGGTGCTCCGACATTCACGGTGAAGACCGACGCGCAGGCACAGGAGACGGACGACGCTTACCGTCTGAGCGCGAATGGCGTGGAGTTCACCTTCTGCAAGAAAACGGGGAATATGGTTTCGTGGAAGAAGAACGATACGGAACTGCTGGCGTCGCCGATGAAACCGAATTTCTGGCGTGCGCCGACGGATAATGATCGTGGGAATAATGAACCGAATCGGTGCGGTATCTGGAAAAATGCTGGAAATAGCTGGAAAATCGACACGGTTTCCTTCGCGGACGGTGTTCTGACCTTTACCGGTACACTCCCGGAAGTGCAGGCGAAACTGGTCATGAAATATTCACAGGACGAAAAAGGTAGACTGCTCGTGACGATGGATTATCAGCATGTTGGCGAAAATCAGTTACCGGAAATGCCGCGTTTCGGCGTGTATTTCACGCTTGTGGAAGGTTTCGAGAACTTTAAATGGTGTGGTCGTGGTCCGGCGGAAACGTATTGGGACCGTAAGAATGGCGAGATGTTCGGTCACTGGAAATCGACGGTGACGGATAACTTTTTCCCGTATTCTGAACCGCAGGAAACGGGGAACCATATCGACACGTATATGTTGATGTTCGACGGAGTGGCGAAATTCGCGGTCTTCGGACAGAAGGGATACGACGGCCAGCCGTGGTTCTCGTTTAACGCTCTTCACTACAGTTTAGACGCGCTTCAGACGGCAAAACACGCGTTCCAGATGCCGGAAAGTAAGGAGACATTCGTGAATATCGACTATCTCCAGACTGGCGTCGGTGGTGACGATTCGTGGGGTGCTCATCCGCATGAACAGTTCAAACTGAAGGCGAAAGAGTATCATTTTGAGTTCATGTTGGACACGAAATGATGGAGAGGCTGAGTGGACTCAGGAGGAGGGTGATGATGGATTTCCCCAAGGACTTTCCTCATCATCACCTATCTTGGAATAATCCTCCCTACGGGGTGAAACGTTTTTGGGGTTACGAAACCGTAGATCGGTGAGATTCCCCCGGTTATGAATTTTCCCCTATAGGGCCTATTCACCATAAAGTGATAATTATTAATAGCTAGAGGTCTTATCCCTAGTAGATTAAGACGTCCCTTAAAAACATATCTCACACCATAGGGGTGATTCTCCGTCTAGGGGGTGATGATGGATTTCCCTAAAAGATTTCATCATCCCCCCTTTTCCCACCTTTTAAATGAAAGAAGCTGAACCATGAAAAAAAATATTTTCTCCCCAATTTTACGGGAAATCGTGACATTATGCGTTCTTGGTGCGTTGGCCCTGATGGTAACTACATCGGTGACGGTAGCGGTTTCTGCAGAGCCGACGGTGCTGTACGAGTGGAACTTCGACTCTCCAGGAAATCTGGACGGCTGGAAAGTCGGCGGCGGAATTAAGGACATAGCGGTCGAAAACGGCGTTCTGAAAGGAACATACACGGGAAATGACCCGATCTTGTTTCTTCCAGAGCGTGAGTTCATCGCAAAACCGGGCGTGGTGATGGAGGTCCGCATGAAAACGGATTTTCGTACACGTGGAGAGTTATACTTCACGAACACGCATGAGGGACCTTTCGGTGGTTTTTCCGGCGAAAAGATGAAACTATGGCCGATTCATGGAGACAGCGAGTTCCACACATACCGGTTCATGCCCGGCTGGATGAAAGAAGGGAAAATCATTAAACTCCGTCTTGACCCCGGCTCTCCGACTGGTGATTTATGGGGGAAGAGCCATTTCGAAATTGATTACGCACGGATTCTTGATCTGAATTACGACACACTTCCATATTCCGACGGAAAGTGGAACTTTAACGAAAAAGAAACGAGAACCGCGGCCAACCACGTGGAAATCGGTCCGGTACGACTTAAAAACAGTGAGTATCTCTGCTGGTGCACTGTGGAAATGGCAGTCACGAAAGGGATCGCGGGCAAGTTGCGAATTCACAATGATTCCATGAAAGACCCGGCAGACATTCCTTTCGCGATTCGGGCAGACGGAAAGATGCGCACGTATAATATTCTGGCTCTCATAAAGGATTTTGATCCTGGCCAGGCGTTTTTTCTAACACTGGAAATGAGCGACGCTCCCGAAGCGGAAACACACCTGAAATCCATTTCGTTCAGTGAAAATCCTCAGGGGTCCGCACAGCTGGAAGTTCAGGACGGCGGTGGACTGACCGACGCACTGTGTCGCGCCGGCAGACCGCTTACGTTCGAGTTCCAGGTCACGAATACCGGAGGAAATACGCTCAGAAATCTGCGACTGGGAAACGTTCAGCTCCCGGCTGGTGTGCAGATTCTCGAATGTAATTTCCCTCGAGTAGATTCTGAATTTTCTGGTAAATTAGGAACGACTGAAAATCCTGAAACGACAAAGAATTCAGGAAGTGTAACAAAAAAACAGAACGGTCTGACGCTAGAGCCTTTCGATGCCACGACGTGTAAAATGATGATTCAGAGCGAAAAAGCTCTGACAGACATCACAAAAGTGACGCTGGTTTACGAAAATGGTGTGAAAGCCGTTACGGAAACCGTCGAATTCCCGCTAGAAATTGGGTTGCCTGCGCTGAATTTACCGCGTGCGGAGTACGTTCCGGAGCCGAAACCGGTAAAGAGCGATTTCGAGATTGGTGCACTTTACTTCCCAGGTTGGGGGTCACCGAGTGCGTGGGAACGGATTTTCCCCGTCGCGCCGATACGGAAACCGATTCTTGGGTGGTATGATGAGGCGAATCCGGAGTGCATCGACTGGCAGATTAAATGGGCGGTCGAGAACGGAATCCAGTATTTCCTCGTCGACTGGTACTGGAACCGCGGAAGTCAGAATTTAGACCACTGGGTGAACGGGTTTAAGAAGGCGAAATACCGTTCTTACTTTAAGTGGGCAATGATGTGGGCGAATCATAATGGTCCCGGAAGTCACAGCGAGGAAGATCAGACGGCAGTGACGAAATTCTGGATCGAGAACTATTTTAACATGCCGGAATATTACCGAATTAATGATAAACCGGTGGTGATGATCTGGAGTCCGGAGGGAATGGACCGCGACGTACGAGAGATTTACCGTCAGAAAGGCGTCGAGCTGAAACGTGGTGAGGGGGTGAAAAAGCTACTCGATTTAAGTCAGAAAATGGCGCAAGAGGCGGGGTATAAAGGGATTTACTTCATCGCGATGAAATGGCCTGAAGCGTCGGCGTCGGCGAATGATATTCAGTGGCTGGCGGACGCGGGTTTCGAGATGACCTCCATTTATCATTACATGCATCACGGAAATAAGGCACCGAATCCCCAGTTTTTCAGTTTCGATTACTGTGTAGAGTCTAGCCGTCCGTACTGGGAAGCACGTCAGAAGACGGGGATTTTACCCTTCCTGCCGAATCTCTCGACCGGCTGGGATTCCCGACCGTGGCACGGGATGAAACAGACGGTCATTTATGATAGGACACCGGAGAAATTCCGGAAAATCTGTGAAGAATGCCGTGATTTCGCGGAGGAAAACGGTATCCGTAACATCGTGCTTGCGCCGCTGAATGAGTGGGGTGAGGGGTCTTACGCGGAACCGAATAAGGAGTTCGGTTTCGGTATGTATGAAGCTGTCCGAGACACGTTCTGCGAGAAGCCGGAATCTGGCTGGCCGATGAATTACGCACCAGCAGATGTCGGGTTGGGACCGTATGACTTTAATTTCCAGAAGGCGGACAAAAAGCTGGAACTTGATTCCAATTTCCTCCCAGAAGAGACGGTCCATGAAAATGGGAAAGATACAGGACGCCATCAGGTCTGGCGTGCACTCATGGGCGTAACTGAGCCGAAATGCGTAGATGGAAACCTGACTTTTATTACCCAGTCTCAAGACCCCGCGATTCAGGCGAAATTCGGAAATCTGCAGGCGAATCGGTGCGGAACAGTGACGGTCCGGATGCGAATTACGTTACCGGAAAGCGTAACAGCCGGAAAAGACCGTGTACAGTTATTCTGGGGTTCACGAATTCTGCCGATGAGTGAATCAACCAGTTACAGCGTACCGACAATTCCAGATGGCAAGTACCATGAATATGTTTTTCCTGTCTCGGACGTACGAACGTGGAAAGGGAAAATAGAAACTCTCCGTCTTGACCCATGTAACCTGAAAGGAGTAAAAGTGGACGTGGACCGAATCTGGCTTGAAAAATAATCCGGTCTTAATGGGGGTGGTTATTACTCTTTAGGTAAAACCACCCTCTTCATTCATCAATTACTTTTCTCTGTGAAAATTACTCTAATTTATCTTGTTCCCCGATTCCATCTTCCATCAGGTGTCTCACCGAATTCTGTCCGCAGAGCCAGAACAGTGCAGGACGCACGAAGAATTCCATGAGCGTCGAGGTGATCAACCCACCCACGACGACCGTCGCAATCGGATACAAAATCTCCCGTCCCGGCGTCTCCGGCGAGAACGTCAACGGTAAAAGTCCCAGAGCCGACGTCAACGCGGTCATCATCACCGGTGCCACGCGGTCACGCCCCGCCTTCACAAGCAATTCACGCGAAAACGCCATTCCCTCCTCCCGCATCAGGTGGAAATAATGGTCAATCAGCAGAATCCCATTCCGCGACGCGATTCCACACAGAGAAATCATTCCCACGAGATTCGGTATCGAGCGGTTTTGGTCCGTCAGAATCATCGCAATCACCGCTCCTACCAGCGCCATCGGCAGTGACGACATAATCTGCAACGCGATATTCGTCGAGTGGAACATTCGGTAAAGTACCATAAAAATAGCTCCCAGCGACAGCGTGGACAACAGCAACAGCCTCCGTGTCGATTCCTGTTCACTCTGGAACAGCCCCGTCAGCTCAACCGTCACGTCACCCGACGTCAGTTCCTCCCAGTGTGGCGCAAGTGCTACGTCTATATCCTCTTTAATATCCACCGCACCTCGGTTTCTGGGACTCGCCTGAACCATAATCTGTGCACGACACGCTTCATGATTGATTCCCGCAGGACCAGTAGCTTCCGTAATTTCCGCCACTTCCTCCAGTGGAATCGTTCCCCCTCCCGGAATCTGAATGGGTAGTAACCTCAGCGCCTCCACATCTTCCCGAAAGTCCTCCGAAAGTCGCAGAATTACGTCAAATTTCCTCTCACCGTCGATGATTTCCGTTGCGATACTCCCCTGCATAGCAATTTCCACCGTCCGATTCACCGCATCCGGCGTCAGTCCATAAATCGCCAGAGCGTCCCGGTCCAGCGTAATCTGTAACTGGGGAATGTCCACCTGTAATGGATTTATCGTGATGGATCCGATTCCCGGAATGTCCGAAATCAGCTTCTGAACCTGTGCGGACCGTTGACGCAGAACATCTAAATCGCTTCCACGTATCTTAATCGCAATCGACGAGCTACTCCCCGTCCTGAGACTCGAAATCACGTGCTGTAACGGCTGGTCATAAAACCCCACCACCCCCGGCGTCTCTTTCGGGTCGATAATCCGGTCAATATCGTTAAACACCTCCTGAATACTCCGTTTCGCGTTCAGGTCGAGCACACAGAGAATCTCCGACTGATTCACCGGCACCGCATGTTCATCGAGTTCCGCACGTCCTGTCTTCCGCACGACTGACAACACGCCGTCCAGCTGGAATAACCGCGACGCGATTTCTTCTCCGTACTTCTCACTCGTTTCGAGCGACTTCCCTGGCGCGAGCGTAACGTTTACCTGTGGCGCCCCCTCATTGAACGGCGGGACGAAATCCCTCTGCATATTCAGAAAAACCCAACCGAAAAACATCACCGACAGAAACGCTCCGAGCAGAATCACTCTCGGAAACGCCAGACTTACGCGAATCGCCCATTCCGCGAGCATTTTCGCCACACGCAGAACGATTCCCTCACGCTCTTTCGCCCGTCTTGCACTTCCCGGCAACAGCCAAAACGCCAGCACCGGTGTGAGCGTCAGCGACACGACCAGCGACGACAGAATCGACACGACATAAGCCATTCCGAGCGGTGAAAACAGTCTTCCTTCCATTCCCGGCAGAAAGAAAATCGGGAAGAAAACCAACACGACAATCATCGTTCCGTACACGATCGAGTTCCGAATCTCCGCACTTGCCGAGTACACAATCCGTATCGCGCTCCGTCTTTTTTCAGGAGGCAGAAGGTAATTCTCTCTTAAACGCCGAAAGATATTCTCCACGTCCACAATCGCGTCGTCTACCAGTTCCCCGATTGCCACCGCCAGACCGCCGAGCGTCATGGTGTTAATCGACAGTCCCAGCCACGCGAAAACCAGACACGAAATCAACACCGACAGGGGCATAGCGAGAATCGTAATGAACGTCACACGAATATTCATCAGGAACAGCGCGAGAATCACCACGACCAGCAACGCACCGACCCAGAGCGCCTCCCACACGTTATGAAACGCCAAATTGATAAACGTCTGTTGCTGATACAGTGGCGCAATCCGAATCCCCGGATAATCCGCCTGTAACGCTCTCTCAATACTCGCCGACTTCTCCAGAATAAGCTCCGACAGCTGTCTCGTATCCACACCAAGCTGTTTTTCGACCGTCAGAACCACCGCAGGACCGGAGTACACCGACCCATCTTCCTTCCTTACCGACGCACCTGCCGACCCGACTTTCACGCTCGGAGCGGTACAAACCGTCGCGACCTGTTCCAGCCTCACTGGTGGCTGAGCCTCGCTATTCACGACCAATTTCTTCAGCGCGTCAAGCCGTTCTCCGTCATTTACTCCTTCCACGCGCCCCAGTGACCTCACCAGAATTTGGTCTGGTCCCTGTCTCGTGAGAAACCCTCCCGTCACGTTCCGGTTACTCTCCGACAATGCCTCTTCCAGCATTTCCAGCGTAATCCCATACCGTTTCATCGCGTCCTGATGCGCCTGAATCTGAAACTGCTTCACGTCCCCGCCTAGTACGAGAATTTCCGCAATCCCCGACAGTTCCAGCAACTGTTTCCGCACGACCCAATCACTAATCGTCCGTAACTCCATCTGGTTAACGTTCCCCGACTCGTCCCACACGGTCAGAAACATAATCTGTGCCAACATCGATGTCACCGGCGTCATCCTCGGCATCACCCCGTCCGGCAACGCCTCCAACGCCCTCTGAATCCTCTCATCCACAATCTGTCGGCACTCCAACGGTTTCACGCCCCAGTCGAACTCCAGAATAATCACCGACAACCCCGTCGCCGACGAACTGCGAATCGTCCGAATCCCCGACGCACCATTAATATACGTCTCAAGCGGAATCGTCACCTGCGTCTCAACCTCTTCCGGTGCCATTCCAAGACACTCGGTCATAATCGTCACCCGCGGACGGCTAATATCCGGAATTACCTCAATCGGCAACTCCAGCGACCGATACGTTCCATACACGAAAAGACCAATCGCCAACAAAATGACTATCAATCGGTTATTAAGCGAAAATCGAATAATTGCGTTAAACATGTTTTATTTTTTCCTTATCTATTAATCCCGCTGGAGACGATATAATATTCCCCCCTCTATAAAGAGCTTACAGCATAAAACCTGCCATTTTAGAAACCTAGCGTTTCCAATAAATAATCACGACTCCTGGATAAATAGCAAAATAAACTCCTACCAAGATCGGAAAAGCGATAATTACAGTCTTTCAATTAACATTCCACCATCAACCATAATCACCTGCCCAGTACTGTACCGCAAGTCTCCCCGAGCAAGCATCGCGGTAGCACGTCCGATATCCTCCGGGAACCCCCATCGATTCTGCGGAACAAGACCGTCGGCGATCAGAGCGTCATACTTACCTGTAACCGCCGCAGTCATATCCGTCTTAATAATTCCGGGGCGAATTTCATAAACTGGGATACCATACTCCGCAAGTCGTACTGCCCAGAGTTTCGTTGCCATGGAGATTCCAGCTTTCGAGATGCAGTATTCCCCGCGACTGACTGATGCGACCGTCGAGCTAATCGAGGAGGTGTTAATTACCATAAAATCACGTTTATCCCCTGCTTCACGTGCTGAAATCATCCGTTTCACGACCATCTGCGTGAGGAAAAACGGTCCCTGAAGGTTAATCTTCATGAGCCATTCATAATTTTCCTCCGTCATATCCAGAATATCCGCCCGAACGCGCGCACCGACGCCAGCGTTATTCACCAGAAGCTGAATCGGACAGGGATTCAGCTCTCCTGTCGACATGAAATCCACATCAATTGCGTCCAGCATTTTCGTCCGAGCATGAGTGTCTGAAACATCACACTGATAATACTGAATTCGGACAGCCACATCATTTTCAGATGTCATCTTTTCTGCGAGTGCATTTAGTTCCGTCATCGCTTCTATAACCGTTTTATCATTTTCCGGTCGAGAACCACACAGAGCAAGATTCCACCCTTCCGCAAGTAATTTTTCTGCAATTCCCCGTCCGATTCCGCGTGCGCCACCGGTAATAAGTGCTGTTTTAGTATTCATATATATTTTCTCCATACTTAATTTTAAACCTCCCTTTTTAGAGGGGGTGGCTCCACAGGAGCTGAAGGGGACGGGGGGAAATCATCTAAGGACAAAAACTGTATGTTTAAAAGAAGTCACAAACAATTCCTCTCCCCTCCTCTCAGAGTACATCCCCTAAAAGGAGATCTAATTTTCATCATTTTAACACGAGAGAAACGCTGTGTCAAGTCTTACGGCGTCCGTCTTTCCATTTTTTTCCTAAATTTACGCGGAAACATCTTGCATATCCGAAAATTTTGAGTATAATAAAGAAAACAGAAGTCACTCGGTAGTAATTGCGTATAAATCAGAACTATTTTTGGAAAGGGAACTGAGTCATGAAAAGAATCCTATTTTTATCCGCTGTTTTAGGCACAATCGCGTTATTTATTCCCTCCGTGTCATGGAGTGCGCCGGGTGACCGACCAGGTAATGATTTCACGCCAACACTTGTGGGACCGCTTTCTATGCCTTCTGTCATTACGGGAGAGTCAGCGAAATCCGTAGAAAGCTCACCGGTAGAAGCCGCGAATCCTGGAACACTTTTCCATCCACAACGTCAACCGTCGAAAAATCTGTGGGCTGATTCTTGGTTATTCCTCCCTATTCCAATTCTAAATGCAGACGGAAAGATTCAGGAAGAATCACCAGAACTTGAAAATCTAACCGCCTCGGAACGTCTCGCTTCCTTCATTCAGGTCGAGGAATGGTACGGTTCCGCTCCGCCGTCCCTCGAGGGAAAATATGTTCTTGTCGACTTTTCCGCCTCATGGTGTCCTGCATGTCGGCGTGAAATCGTTGAACTGAACCACTGGTTCCAGAAATTCGGACAGGAATTGATTGTCATTTCCATTTACGAGACTGACCGAAAATCGATTGACAATTTAGCGGGGGCCTATCAGGGAAAAGATCTAAAATATTATGTCGGAATCGACCAGAAACGTCGGACGGCTAACGCTCTGGGAGTTTTCGGAATCCCGCATGCTGTTCTGATTGAGCCGATTTATGGTGGTGTCATCTGGGAAGGCATGCCGAATCAGCCAGGTTACGAGTTAACGGACGAAATCATCGAGAAAGTTCTCGCCGTTGGTCGGAAACTCGCGAAAAATGAAAAATGAAA
>JAUNAI010000140.1 GCA_030527705.1 Planctomycetia bacterium
TGATACAGAATTCTCTTTCGATACGGAATCATTTTCCGACGTAAGGAGTTTCTCGACCGTCAATTCTGAAAATTGAGCGTCTTCCTGTGTTCCGAGAATCACAACACGCGCAGGACGGTGAATTTCTGGAGCTGTGAAAATGTGCTTTAACACGCTCCGCAGTATGATTTCCAGATGGGGAACGCCCGGTGCGACCGGAATCGCCAATGTGTCATCGTCCAGCAGACATTCCCGTAACGGAGGAAATTCCAACGGATTCTCCAGCGCTTCCGTTACCGCCTGCGGAAGTACATCCAGCGTTAAATTAGGAAAAATTTCCTGTCGATGCTGATACAGTAATGCGTCGGAGTCAATTTCAAGAGTTATCTCTGAAGTAGTTCCGTAACCCAATTCAATTTTCATATAAAAAGTTCCTCAATTTATGATTCACAATTTACCGCACGATTTCCAGTGCAGTCACCTTTTTCGGTGTGGCAATCAAGAGTAATGGTTTTCCATTCATAACGGCCGACGCACACCCTGTTATAATCTCCCCGAAATTAAACTGATCCATCAGCATTCCTGTCTGGTCCGCAAGGAAAATTGAGGAATCTGCGCCAATCAGGAGCCAACCACTCGCAATTTCATCCCGATTCATGATAAATAATGGATGAATTTTCTCGATATTCCGCTGATAAACATAATTCGGTAAGTCGATATTCCAGACCTCAGCTCCATCTGGTGTCAGACCGACTGCTTTATATTTTACTTGGCCACCGAGCGCCAGAGCTGCCAGAGCGTCCGTCCCATCATTCTCGAAATCGAAAGCAACCAGACTACTTAAGGCACGATTCGGAATCTCTTGTGTTTTTAAGAACTGCATCGTTTTAGGGTCAAAAATCCTGACGCCGCCAGACTGGTCCACGACACGGAGTTCTCTCTTTCCATCAACGTGGACCGGTGCAATCTGAAAAACATTCTGAACACCACGCGCCAACATTGATTCTGGCATCTTTTTATCCGACTTCAGAAGGTCTTTCCAATAAATCTTATGAATACCATCCTCATTCCAGAATGATACATAAAGTTCAGGTTCTCCATCTTCATCCATATCGCGTAAAATCGCATCTGAAACCGCATTCTTCATAACAGAATGACGGGGCAAGACATCTTCACTTGGATATACTGCCACAGAATTCCACTGATTATCAAAAATCGCAACACGTTTCCCAATGACCGCATAAAAACGGTCGCCATTTTTATGCGGAAGTGAAGCACGTAGTTTCAGATAATATTCATCCACAGGAAGTTTTAGGACCATTTTTCCCATAATTTTTCCTGTGAAATCGAGAGTTACGACCGTGTTTCCATTTTCAAGAATCAGAATTTCATTCCGTTCAGGGAGTGGTAAAACAGCACTCGGTGAATTCAGCTCAGTATTCCAGATTTCCGTTTTTTGACAGCTAATCGGTTCCGAGGCTGGTGCAATTTTTCTGGACGCAATCGTAATTTCTTCTAAAATCGCATCTTTCGTAAAAATTCCATTTTCAATCTGTGCGCTAATTGAGTCCAGATAATCCTTCTCTGACCGTTTCAATTCCGCGATACGCTCCGTAAAAATGGACTTACCGTCCAGAACCTGCTGTATTTTTTGGTCATACCGTGTATTAAGATGATGAAAGACACTCGGGGTGTTACAGAACTGGACAATTCCTTCCGCGTTCATCAGGAAACAGGTAAACGTACTTCCATATCTAACCAGTTTCGTGACACTTCCATCTCGGGAACGAATAACTGGACATGTCAGTCCGAATTTTTCGCTGATTGCGCGGATTTTTTCACTCGAAACAGAAATCGGGTCTATATTCACACCGATAAAGAGTAAATCAGGATTCTTCCGAAAAAGCTGATACAGCCCTTCCACGCTCTGAAAATTAAACATGTTAGATTCATAAATACTCCAGAAGAACATAAAAACGGTCTTCTTTGGCGGCATTTTCCACGTCTGGCCATCAAGCGTCACGAATTCCAGTGTGGGAAATGGTTTTCCAAGTAACTGAATCTGAGGTTCCATAAAAGAAGAAACAGGAATCACATTCGCGGGAGCATTCATTTCTAGAGTGCCATTCCAGTTTAACTCTGCGTCATTAAAATTAAGCGTAACAACCATTTCTTTATTTTCTCTACCCGTGACAGTTTCTTTCTGCACAACGTGTGCCGGGAGCTGAATACGCCGAAGAACGGAAGTGTTCACGTCAATCCAGAAAATCGTTTCACCATGTGGCCGAACTGCGGAAATTCGGTAACAGTCATGACCTTTCCATTTTTCTTGCGTCAATAATTTAATACTTCCCTCTTCCGTCTGAAACAGGAATGTTTTTAATGGGTCTTCACTGAGCATTAAAACGAGCGGGGGTGGAAGGTAACAGAACCGATTCGACTCTACATCCGTCAACGCCCAGTAAATTTCACGTTCACTCAGAATATCTAGAAATCCCAACTTTTCCGGACATGGTTTCTGTAATAACATTCCCTGCATTTCTGGTGTGTACGCATATAACGTTTTTCCATCCGCTAAAACGCCAGTGCTATTCACTTCTAAAAGTAAATGGTTCGGACGCTGAAATGATGTAATATAAGGAGATGTACGCTCAAAAATCTGACCATTCTGGGTCGAGGAAATACAGATTTCACCACAATCGCGGTAGGTCTGTGCATTTTTATAAGCGGTAACCATTCCGTCCAAAATACTGCGGACCGAAACCGTTTCTTGCATTCCAAGAATCCCACCTAAATCCATCGGTAAATCTTGATTACGTGTGGAATCCCGGTCTACTGTATTTACATTATTTTCTTTCTTATCTGTATTATTTTCGCTTCCGGAAAGTAAATTCGACACACCATCTTCTCGGTTTTTTATGTCGGTATTATTTTCCATCTCAGAAAAATTCTCTGAATTTATGAACGTTTCTGTTTTTTGGGATTCCGATAAATTTTCTTTTCCATTTTTTTCCGTTTTTTTACAGCTGTTAGCCGTCACGAGAAAGAGTGCGCATAAAAAAATAATCGCGCCTCTACGCCATGCCGGTTTTTGAATCATGGGAACACTCCTACAGACTGAATTTCATCGGTGGATTATAACTTCACATCTTCTATTTTAGCATTGTGCGCAGAAAATGGAATAGGGATAAGACATTTTTTTCACTTTTTTCACACTTTTTTAGGTTTTTAGACGGAATTTTCCGAAAAATAGCAAAATATCACGAGGGAACGCTTGACGAAAATGAAAATTAGAGATAAAATAGGTGTATTGTGAGAAATGTCTTGTGTGACAATTCTTTTTACAATATTTTTCCTGTATTTATTCCATAATTAAAAGTCGATTTTAAGGAGCCGAATATGTCCTTCCGTCCCACCTTTCGCACGGCACTTGCCGTTCTGTTTTTGACGTGCTTAGTTTCCACCCTGTTCGCCGATTTTCCAGGAACCAAATCGAACTGGAACGGTTTCGATTGTTATAACTTCCAGATTGACGGTCGCCCGGCGCGTATTGTCTGTCCGAAAGAACCTGCAGATGGGAATCCGTGGGTCTGGCGTGCTGTCTTCTTCGGTCATGAACCGCAGACGGAAATCGCCATGCTCAATCATGGCTGGTACATCGCGTGGATTGGTACGAGTGACCTTCTCGGTTCTCCGAAATGCAACGAAGAACGCTCTCGGCTGTACGATTTACTCACGAAAGAGTTTCATTTCAACGCGAAACCCATTCTTCTTGGAATGAGCCGTGGTGGTGTGTGTTCCCTGCAGTGGGCGATTGCGAATCCTGACAAGACTGCTGGTCTGTACATAGACGCTCCTGTCTGCGATCTGAAAAGCTGGCCTGGTGGTAAGGGAAAAGGTTGTGGTGATGCGGGGAGCTGGAAACAGGCGATGCAGGTTTATAACATGACGGAAGATGAACTCTCCAACCCAGTGAACATGCCGATTACGACGTGTAAGGTGCTAGCGGAAAAGCAGGTTCCGATTTTCATCGTAGCAGGAGATTCCGACCGTGTGGTTCCGTGGGACGAAAATGGCGCGATTCTACTGGAGAATTTCAAGGCGGCAGGAGGGAAGTCCGACCTGATTCTGAAACCGGGCTGTGACCATCATCCGCACTCGCTGAAAGATCCAGCTCCGATTGTCGATTTTATGTTAAAATGTATGGAATAATATCATTACTTACCTTTAACCAACCATCCTAACTATGAGAAAAATCCTGATTTCCATTTTATTTGTTGCGGCATTTACGTCCTATGTGTGTGCCGGTGAACGTGTGAACCTGTGGCCAGAAGGGAAAATGCCGAACGCGGAAGCTCATCAGAGTATCCCGACGTATGAAGTCTGTGTTCCGGAAAATAAGACGAGTGATTCGTGCGTCATCGTTTTCCCGGGCGGTGGATATAATGGTTGCTGCGACCAGCATGAGGGCATTCAGATTTCTAATTTCTACAACTCGAAAGGTATCACGGCCGTCATCGTGCGTTATCGTGTTCCCCGTCCGAAAAACGTCGCGAAACACGTGACTGCGTGGCAGGATGCTCAGCGTGCGGTACGGACAGTCCGTTCTCAGGCGGAAAAACTCGGAATTAACCCGGAAAAAATCGGTTGCACGGGTTTCTCCGCTGGTGGACATCTGACACTCATGACCTCCACGACGAGTCAGACGCCGGCTTACGCTCCGGTCGACGAAATTGATAAGGTTCCGTGTCACGTCAATTTCGCGATTCCAGTCTATCCAGCTTATGTTCTGGAAGATGGTGCAGATGGTCCGAATGCGGGAAAAGGAAATGATTCGACGATGGTTCCGGATTTCGCTTTTGACGCGAAAACACCACCGATGTGCCTGATTCATGGTGATATGGACGTTTATTCTCCGATGGGTTCTATTACGGTTTATCATAAACTCCGCACGATGAACATTCCGGCTGAAATGCACATTTACGCGAATGTTCATCATGGTTTCGGTGGAATCCGTGGCACGTCACATGTTTCCGCGTGGCTCGACCGTGTATATGCGTGGATGACGGTAATGGGATTCTAGAATTCAGAGCATGATAAAAACGGGATAAAATCCAGACTTTAAGTGGAGACGGCACCTCTTGCCGCCTCCCTTTTTTTGAATCATAGCATATGAGAAGTCCTTTACATCGGATTTTTCAAGAAATTTTTTTATTTTCTTCCAACTTTAGAACTGTCACATAGTCGGAAACGTATATTACAGTAGATGAAAATAATCTCTTCCCGCCCAAATTCTGAAACTGTCACACCGTCTTATGTTTATGTTACATCAACATATAAAAATTTCTCCTTGATTTTTTAAACCACAAACAGTCACATGGTCAAAAAATGCATGTTACAGTAGTTGGTGCTTATATTTAAATTAAATCCAAATTTAGGCTTAAAATGTAGCGATTATATCATATTTTACTTACAAAAGTATAATAAATTTAATTATTTTTTTTAAACTATGTTTTTTTGAATTAACATCTTTTCAGTTTCACACGATAGTTTAAGCAGTTTGCCTGCGGGACAATTGAAAATTTTTTATCAATTTAACATTGACAACAAACCAAAAGCTATGAAAACACCTTTATTCCTTTTTCCTGGCCTGGCTTGTAATGAGCGACTGTTTACGACTCAGAAATTTGGCCTTGATAACATGTTGAACGTTATCGTCCCTGCATGGATTCGGCCAACAAGTCGGGATCAGATTGACACATTTGCGTTACGTTGGGCGGAATATTTATGGGAAACGTACTATTCTGAAAATGCGTTGCCGGAAAATCGGCTGGACGCGTCGTTGGGGTGTTATGTTGGTGGTCACTGTTTTGGTGGAATGGTTGCGCCATTCGTCGGAGAATATCTTGATAAAAAAGGAGTCCGCGTACATGGTTGTTTCCGTTTTGCGTCGGCTGACTCGAGAAGTGACATTCCAAGTAAGTGGCGGATTCTGGGACGGATGTTGAACTTTTTCCCGGACGGTGCTTGGTTGACGATTAAGGCGTTCTGTTATTTCCGTCTGAATTATACAGGGAAGATACCGACCTCGCAGGCGAAAACAGAGTTATATCAGCAGGTGGTTGAGTCACCCGTCCGTCGTGGATTTCATGTAGTTAGGATGTTATACAGTTGGAATGGCGAGATGAAGCGCAGTTATAATTTCCCGTTGCTCTGTATCCGTGGAGCGAAAGATACGGTCATTCCGCCAAATCCATACGCACAGGGTGACATAATCGTTCTTCCTCATGCTGGACATGGCATGATGGTAACGCAGGGGGCAAAATTAAATGATTTAATTCGGAATTTTGTGGTCGCGAACACTTGACATTTTCGCAGAACTCATGTAAAATAGAACTATCGGTCCGATTCAGAGAATAAATCACTCCCAGAATCCATTCACTCCTGCGTGGTCAGGTGATCGATTGGTGGCCAATTGGTGATTGGCACAGTAAACCAATCGACCACCTGATAAACGGAGACGGACACTCTGACGTGGATTGGAATCAGGTTTCAGAATCGGTTTCTGGCGGAGAGGGGGATATTCCCTGTTGGGCCGAAAAAGTATATTTTTATTTCGAGTTTTACAGGAGTTTAAATATGGATAATTATCCGATTGGTGTTTTTGCGAGCATTGGCGCGGGGCTTGGTGTCCGTCTGGAAGTTGTGGAGGAACTGGGAATTCATTCCGTTCAGCTCTGTTGTCCACATAAGGAATCTCGTACACAAGAAAATGCAACTGCGTTTATCGAGAAGCTGAATCAGATTGGTGTGAAAATCTCAGTCGTATTCTGTGATTTTAAAGGGGAAAGTTACGAAACGATTCAGAAAACGCGTGAGACGATTGGTCTTGTTCCGCCGGAATTACGTGAAGAACGGAAGAATGAGATTCGTGAGATTGCTGCTTTCGCGAAAACTCTTGGTTGTGACCGGATTGGTATTCATATCGGTTTCATTCCGCACGAAACGGATTCGGATGATTACCGTGACCTCGTGGCGACGCTTCAGGAACTGGCAGACGATCTGAAAGCACAGGGACAGGCGTTCCATCTTGAAACGGGACAGGAGACGGCAGACGGTCTGTTGGGATTCCTGACGGATGTCGGTCGGGATAATATTTTCATCAATTTTGACCCGGCTAACATGATTCTTTATGGTTCCGGTGAGCCAATTCCGGCGTTGAAGAAACTTGGAAAATATGTGCGTAGTTGTCACTGTAAGGACGCGAAATGGTCGGCAGAACCGGGAAAAACGTGGGGCTGTGAAGTTCCATTCGGCACTGGTGATGTGAATGCGCGTCTGTTCCTCGAAACGCTCCGTGAGATTGGTTATGTTGGACCGTTGACGATTGAACGCGAGATTCCGGCAGAGCCTGAACGCCAAAAAGCGGAGATTTCTCAGGCGATGACGCTGATTAACGGCCTGAAAACGGAAATCTGGGGTTAAGCTATAATACACTGCAAATAAGAGACTCTGTAATAGCAGTCTCTGTAAATAATAGATGTTGTAAATAAAAAATGCGACGCAGGATGATTGAAGTTTTTATTGTACCTGCGTCGCTGTTTTTATGTTTTCTTTTCTCGTGTTAGAGCAATTATATTTGAAATCAGAAGAAAATAATCTTTCCGGTAACATTTTATAACGCGAAATGATTACCAGAAAGCGAAATTTATCGTATATTAGATAAATTTTATGTTCCTAATTCTTCTTTCTCAGCACGAGCATTCCAACACCGAGCGCGAGTAATACCCACGTCGTTGGTTCCGGGAGGGAAGCACCACTCAGTCCCGTAGCGGAAACAACAGCGTTTTCATAACCAGTAAAGTCGTATAAGAAAGTGAAGTTCCCTAAATCGAAACCCGTAAAGCTGACTTCATTTTCATTTTCGACGCGGGCTGTGATATCCGTAGAATCAGAATTAAGCCACGTTTCAAAATCGACCATGTCCTTGATACCATCTACGAACAATTTTAATTCATATTTACCATCAATTCCATTAATATTCAGATAACCGGTCTGACTTCCTTCCTTAAACGTGACCGCCGAGCCGTCGATGGCGTAGGTACCGAAATTTTTGTCGTTGGCGAGAGTGATGGAACTTGTATCCGTTACAGAGAACAGATTGCTGGCGGTGATAATTTCGTTTCCATCTGTCGTACCAGTATTATTGTAAAATACCGCATCCGCGATTGGAGTTTCTCCTTGATACGCGACGAAACCGTTCACTAGACCAACGGTGATTTTACCAGTATAGTTGGAATTACCAGTAATCGTGAGTGAACCGAAAGAGTCGTCACCGATGTAAATGGAAGTTTCGGTGTTCGTATCCACGTTGCCAAGGAGATTTCCAGCCGTAACGGAACCACCATAAAGTTTAACTGTACCGGTGCCAGTCCGAGAGGCGCTATCATCATCTAAACCTGAACCCCAACGTAAATTGTTTGCAGTGACAGTTCCTCCATACTGTTCATACGTGCCAGTTCCTGAATTTCCGACGTAGAAATTAGTTGTGGTAACCGTTCCGCCGTACTGCTGGAAAAGTTCATCATTTCCTATTTCACTCCTACCTGCAATCGTGAGTAACGGGGTGTCAATCGTTCCGCGACGGAAAACGAGAAGGTTGTTACCATTTCGTAATGTAATCTGTTGCGAACCGCCAGCCGTAATAACATTCAGTTCATCCGTTCCATTTTCGGACTAAACGATGTTGGATTTTCCGTTCATCCAGATTCCGCGAAACTGTGAGGAAACGTCCGTGGGTTCTCCTAGAGATAACGTTCCGTTAAGTGTAAGCGTCATGTTTTTCGTGAGGATTCCGGTATCTGTCGCAATCATACCAGCCGGAATAACGACATTGTGTCCACTCAGAGCAGTAAGAGTAGTATATTCTATCGTGGTGGGAGACACTCCACCTTCCCAGTTCGCACCATTCCTCAAGTTGGTATCCGCACCAGCACCACCAGTCCAGACATAATCCGCACCTGAGGCACAATTTATTCCCAGACCATAAATGCATGTAAACGCAAGGATGGTAGACGGTAACCATTTTCCGATTTTCTTCATGGCCTCTCTCCAACATTTATTAATACAGTATCAATCTCTTATCTTATTTTAATTCAGAATTCTCAATTGTCAAGGAAAATCCCTATAAATTTCTGAAAATTCTGGAAAATTACCCGCAAAAAGATAAAAAATAGGAGGCGCTTGACATTTAGACATGGATCGATTATAATGGTAATGTAAAAACGTTTTCCGTTCATCATAAAATAACATTTTACAGGTGTCAAAAAACATGCAGGTTCTTTACGAGGATAATCATCTTCTGGTTGTGGTAAAGCCCGCCGGACTACCTACGATGGGTGTCGCGGTCGGAGAAAAGTCACTGTTAACCATCGCGAAAACCTATATCGCGGAAAAGTATCAGAAACCGGGAAATGTATTTCTGGGTGTCGTAAGCCGACTTGACACGCCAACGACTGGAGTGGTCGTCATCGCACGGACGAGTAAAGGTGCCTCACGTCTGGCGGAGCAGTTTCGGGAACACTCCGTTACGAAAACGTATGTAGCAGTCGTAGACGGTATTATTCCAGAAAATTCAGGAACATTACGAAATTTCATGGCCGAGGAAAAACGACATCGGAAAATGTTCGTGACTCAGGACCCAGATGGAATCCCAGCAGTCCTTCATTACCGTGTCGTGAAGCGTTTCGCGTCGGAGACGATGCTAGAAATCCGACTGGAAACTGGTAGAAAACACCAGATTCGTGTTCAGCTTTCGCACCACGGTTTTCCAATCGTCGGCGATTATAAATACCGTTCTCGAAGTAAATTCACCGTCGGAATCGCCCTTCATGCACGTCAGGTCACGCTCCGTCACCCAACGCTCGACACAGAAATGACATTTACTGCCGACTTTCCCGCAACGTGGAAACAGTTTTTTATCGAAAAATAAGACAAGTCGAAGAAGTTAGTAGCATAAAACAAGCAAGATATGTAGAGAATGCAAGACACACAGAAAATATAAATCACATAGAGAACATGAATCACGTAAAGAAATAAAATGCGTAAAGAGAGAGAATGAGTAAAAGAGTAGGAGTACCAACT
>JAUNAI010000141.1 GCA_030527705.1 Planctomycetia bacterium
ATCGTCATCATCGTCGCCGAAACCACCGAAACCGGAATCGTCGCCGTCATCTCCAGCTTCTCCCGCAGAATCATCGTCATCATCGTCTCCGAAACCGCCGAAATCGTCCTCATTATCTGCTGCCCAGACTACGGAAGTCGGGGAGATAATGAAATCGGACATTCCCGCGACGACGCAGGCGAAAACGGTAAGGAAAATAACGGAAAAAACGATTTTTTTCATGACTGACGACTCCGAATTCTTAAATTTACTCGACAATTCTTCCTATTTTTCGTTTAAATCACTACTAGCATTTACATCGTGGTAACGTTTAATATATTCCCACGCCTGTTGCGGGGTCTCGGCAACGTAAAACAGGTCTAAATCTTCCTCCGCGATGACTCCTGCGTCCACCAGCGCCTCGAAATGGATGACTTTATCCCAGAAATCATGTTTTCCGAAGAGAATAATCGGAATATGCTGCATCTTTCCGGTCTGTCGGAGTGTCAGTGCCTCGAAAAGTTCATCGAGCGTCCCCATTCCTCCCGGAAACGCGACGAGAGCTTTCGCGCGAAGCAGAAAATTCATCTTCCGAATAGCGAAATAGTTAAAATGGAAACACAACTCTGGCGAAATATACGGATTCGGCTCCTGTTCACACGGTAAATCGATATTCAGGCCGATGGACGGAGCACCTTTATCATGAGCACCACGATTGGCGGCTTCCATGATTCCCGGTCCGCCACCTGTAATAATAACGTAATTCCTACGGTCACCCCGCAGACATTCTTCCGCGACGAGACGACTAAACTCACGCGCCATGACGTAATATTTACTCAGCTCCAATAACTTTCGGGCTCGCTCCACCCGTTTCTGTCGCCGAACATCGTCCGGTTTCTCTTCCAGCAGGATTTCCGCAGCGGTCAGATTATGTTTCGCTTTATCCGGATCGGCAATTCGTGCACTTCCGAACACGACGATCGTTGAATCAATATTCTCCCGCTCCAGTCCCAATTCCGGCTTAATCGCTTCCATCATTAACCGAACAGGCCGTAATTCCGGCTGCTCCATCAATTCTGCGTCCTGATACGCCAGTGAGTAACTCGGACTACAGCGTAAATCCAGTGATGTCAATGGTCGAGATTTTTCAGTGCTCATATTTCACCTTTTTTCTGTTTCGGGAGGAAATTAATCAACAAAAATATTTCCATTCTTCTATTTTACCGAAAATCACTAAAAATGCAAACGTTTTCTTGCGATTTTTTCCAATTTTAACCGTTTTTTCCTTTTTTTTATCCTCATTTCCCGAAAATCTTACCATTTTCACCATGTCGCTAAGAGTTTTCATGTTTAGCGTAAAATTTAAAAGAAAAAACCGCGACACAAAATCCTAAAAAGATTCTGCGTCGCGGAATACGTTATTTTCTATCGACGATGGTCATTTTCAAGAGCAACCACTCGTAGAACCACAGACATGACAGAGGTAACAACTTCCATTACGGACCATCACCGACCCACAGTTACTACATAATGGCGCGTCGTCCTGGAAACTCTCGAATAACCGACAGCGTTCACTACTTAGGTCCACCTCCTCAGTCATCGTGTCGGAAAATGAAATTTCCGGGCGTGTAGATTCATTTCCATTTCCGTCACGTTTATGCGCGGAACCACTACGACGAGCATAAAACGCACGGACTTGCTCCTCGAATCGTGTCATTTTCCGTGGAATGCTACTTTCCAGACTTTCCGGTAAATCTTGCCGACAACCGTCCGTGTGCGCTTCTTTCGCCTCGGTGAAGAAGGGCTGAACCGGCGTCGTAGACGTTTTCTTCTCCGTTCCCGTCTTCTGAATGTCTACGTTCGAAGTTTCGGTCTTCACCATTTTGGCGGTTTCTACTTCGATTTCCAATTTCGACGTAGATTTCAGTCCTTTTTCCGTTTTAGATCGCTCACTGTCCGCCAGATGTTCCAGCCGTGCAGAGTATGGCACGATTCCTTCATGCGGAACGCCCATGTCCAGTGCACGGTCCGACGGCCGATTCAGGAACGTGATGCCGAGCCAACGGAAAATATAATCCACGATACTCTTCGCGATGCGGATATCCGGGTTTTTCGTCGCGCCCATCGGCTCGAACCGCGTGTGGCAGAACTTACTGACATACACCTCGAGTGGCACGCCGTACTGTAAACTCATGGAAATCGCCGTCCCAAAACAGTCCATCAGACCGCCGATGGTGCTTCCCTCTTTCGCCATGGTAATGAACACTTCGCCAGGTTTTCCGTCCGGATACTGACCGACTGTGACATAACCTTCATGCCCCGCGATACTAAATTTATGCGTAATTGACGTACGCGTGTCCGGAAGCCGATTTCGTCGCGGTTTATACACGATTTTTTCCTTAACGGCTTCTTTCTGCGTATCTTTTTCGCTTTCTTTTTCACGACTCGTGGAGAGAACCTGCGATCCTTTAGAGCCGTCACGATAAATCGCCACCGCCTTCAGGCCCAGTTTCCACGACTCGATATACGCGTCGTAAATATCCTTCTCCGTCGCATCTTTCGGCAAGTTAACTGTCTTGGAAATCGCTCCCGACAGGAACGGTTGCGCCGCCGCCATCATCCGGATATGTGCCTGCCATGGAATGAAACGCACTCCGTTACGCGACTGGAACGCACAATCGAAAACCGGCAGATGTTCCACACGGAGATTCGGTGCACCCTCAATCGTGTCTTCTTTATCGATATACGTCAGAATTGCGTCGATTTCTTCCTGCGCATACCCCAGACGTTTCAACGCCATCGGAACCGTCTTGTTTACGAGTTTCAGGAAACCACCACCCGCCAACTGCTTGTACTTAACTAACGCGATATCCGGCTCAATTCCCGTCGTGTCGCAGTCCATCATGAAACTAATCGTTCCTGTCGGTGCTAACACCGTCGCTTGTGCATTTCGGAAACCATACCGACGCCCGTCACTGATAACATCATCCCAGATCGCACGCGCTGCCTTACGCAGATACCGCGGAGCATCCGTGATTTTCTCCACTTCGTCCCAGTGCATCTGCATTACGCGCAACATATCCTCGCGGTTCGGCGCGAATTCGGAGAACGTTCCGACCGCGTTCGCCAGTTCCACACTCGTCCGATTCGCGGCACCATGCATAATCGCAGCAATCGCACCACAGATTCCACGTCCCTCATTCGAGTCATACGGTAGGCCGAGCGCCATGAGAAGACTTCCGATATTCGAGAATCCCAGCCCAATTGGACGGTATTTGTGACTGTTAATCGCAATCTTTTTTGTCGGATAACTGCCACGGTCGACTAGAATATCTTGCGCAATGAACATAATCCGGCACGCTGCCGCGAAACGGTCTACGTCGAAAATGCCCGTCTCCTCATCGAAGAACCGCATGAGGTTAATACTCGACAGGTTACACGCCGAGTTGTCGAGGAACATATATTCAGAGCATGGATTCGACGCGTTAATTCTCCCCGACTGCGGGCACGTATGCCACCGGTTAATCGTCGTGTCGAACTGCACTCCCGGATCTCCGCACAACCACGTTCCGTGCGCCAATTTCTGTAAAACTTCACGTGCAGGCCAAGACGGACCAGCTGTTTCCGGCTCAGTGACCCAGTGCGTCGTCCATTCCTGATCGTCCAGAACCGCCTGCATGAAGTCATCCGTCAGACGTACTGACAGATTCGCGTTCTGGAACATGGAGGAACTGTAAGCCGTATCGTAATCATAACCATTTTGCATGAGGATTTTGGCTTTCGCCTCTTCCTTAATCTTGCACTCGATAAAGTCCATAATATCCGGATGCCAGACCTTCAGAGACTGCATTTTCGCTGCGCGTCGAGTTTTTCCACCAGACTTCACCACTGCCGCAATTTGGTCATAAACGCGCATGAAAGAAAGCGGGCCAGAAGGCCGACCACCCCCCGAGAGCTTTTCACGGCAACTACGCAACGTTGAGAGGTCCGTCCCCGTCCCAGAACCGAATTTAAAGAGCATCGCTTCGCTACGCGCCAACTCCATGATGTCTTCCATGTTGTCGTCCACGCTCTGTATGAAACACGCAGAACCCTGCGGATACTCGTATGGATTTTCCGGCTGTTCCACTTCATCCGTTTCACGATTCCACGCCCAGTTACACTTCGCGCCCTGAATATGATACTGCGTGAACAGACCGACATTAAACCAGACCGGACTGTTAAACGCCGCCATCTGGTGCAGACAAAGATATGTCAACTCACGATAAAACGTCTCTGCATCCGTTTCCGAAGCGAAATAATTATCCTCGATACCCCAGTCCGTAATCGTCCGCGTAACACGATAAATGAGTTGTCGAATGCTGTGCTCACGCTCTGGAGTACCGTTTTCACCGAAGAAATATTTACTCGCCACAACGTTCGTGGAAAGCTGACTCCACGCAGACGGGAACTCACAGTTCTCCTGCTCGAAAATCAACTCGCCTTTATCCCCTTTAATCTGTGCCGTCCGTAAATCCCATGTGACGGAATCGAACGGGTCCGTGACGTCCTCAGGACAGAAAACCGGGGAAATGTGCAACCGAGACGCGAAAGCATCCTGCATCGGAACCTGTGACATGTAAATCTCCTGAACTAAACCTTAGGTTTTTCGGGTTGCATAACGGATAGCCGGTAAATTGCGACAGAACACAGCTTAAACGTGAAAATGCGTAAAACGTATGTCTGTAACAGAAAACCTATTCCGTGGTTCGGCCTGAAATTAACGACTTCTCTTGTGCTCTGAACATCCAGAACGCACACCCCCAACAGGCCAACGGTTCAACCGTCTTATACCATATCTATATTTATTTATGAAATGCCGAGTAAAAAGCGGAAATCCCTTAACGGCAAAACCTTATCGGCAAAAATGACGAATTCTTTGCCACAATCAAGATATAGTATAAAATGTTCTTAAAAAATACTATATCGTGTTGGCAACTGGGAGCAGTTTACCATTTATTCCTATTTTCGTCAAGAGCCCCTACCCACTTGAGACGAAATCAGCCACTTTCATCTCGGAATCAGTTCATTAATCGAAAATAGGAAGTTTTCCACAATTTATGAAATGACTCTGATTCGGAAAAATACGAATTAAAAAACACTCAGGCGTTACAGTCGGAACACTAAAAATTTTTTCTGTTTCCTTCTGTCCAATAAGGAAAATTGGATAAAAAGCGAAAAATGCTAAATTCAGAAAAGATACTTAATACGCGTAGAATTAGAAAATTGCGAAAATTTAAGATAAAATTTCTCATGAAAATAAGAGAAGACACAATATAATGTATAGTTTAGATGTAAATTTTTCTTAAAAACACAATTGAAACAGCCTAAAAGTATTTCAAAATAGAGAAATAACTATTTCTGTTTCATAGAAATAATAATTGTGAACAGTTGACTCCCCCATGAATAGGGAAAAAAATAAATTTTAAAAAATTTTAAAAATATTTTAAAAATACCTCGAAAAAATCCCGCACGGAATTCAGAATTTGAGAAACTTTTCTTCTCCGTGCAGTTCTGGAAAATTTTTTCCCCTTAAAAGTTCTTTTCCTCGCAATAGGATTCCTAGAAAAGAGAAACCTTTCCATAAAACAGTATCGGCAGTTTTGCCGAAACTTTAAAATGGGGAATATGGAGGATTTTAGGTGGTTTTCTTTTTGGCAATTTTGCCGTTGCTTGTTTTCTGAATCCTCCTCTCCTTTTTATTTTTTATTTAACAGCTTTTTCTTTATTTTTTTCTGACTTCTTAAATTGGACCTTGTAATATTTTTTCGTAAGGTGTATAATGGACATTAGAACCATTATTGGATTTTTACGAAACACATACACTTTTATATAAAGGATACCCTTATGGCTTCCCAAGTTTGGAATGTTCCGAATATTCTTACCATGATGCGGCTTGTTTTATCCGCGGTTTTGTTTGCGATGATTGCACTTGGTCCACAGTATATGACTGTGGCGCTGGCAGTTTTCATCATTACGGCGCTCACGGACTTCGTTGACGGTTGGTGGGCACGACGTTTTAATCAGTGCACGCAATTAGGACGCATTTTGGACCCCTTCGCAGATAAAATTCTAATTTGTGGCACCTTTATTTTTCTCTCTGCGCGACCGGAAATGCAGGCTGACTGGAAACTCTTTCAGCCGTGGATGGCGGTCGTCATCATGGGGCGCGAGATGCTCGTTACGGCAATTCGCGGATACATGGAACAACACGGCGTCAATTTCGCGGCGAAATGGGCAGGTAAGATTAAAATGGGTTTCCAGTGTGTCGCGTGCGTTGCGGCGTGTCTGTATCTTTCGTTCGCGGACGGTTCCGGAAATGCGGTCACTAACGCGCCGGAATGGCTTTATTGGGCGGTTGTCGTGTCGGTCTGGGTCACGATTTTCTCGACGTTGCAGTCGGGATTGGGTTACGTTCTGACGGCGATTCGAATTCGACCTGGAAAATAAAAAAAAAGCAAAAAAGAAATAAAGTAGAAAAACAAGAAAAGCAAGCAATCGAAGATTGCGATCAAGAGTTTTTTAAAGGGGGAGTGTGAGGGGGAAACAATTTTGCAAAAATGTTTCCCTCCTCACCAGCGCAACGACATGACGGAACCGTCGTGGGGAGATAACATTTTGAATGTTGTTTTCTCCCCAGACTTCTTGATTGTGACTACGTCGCAGGTATTTATTTAGCATTTACCTAAAAACCATTTAATTGACAATTTAATATGAGATACCGAAAAAATCAATCTGCGGGAAATCGGCTGGAATTACAGATGACGCCGATGATTGACGTGATTTTTCAGTTGCTGATTTTTTTTATATGTACGTCAACGTTTCAGTTGCCGGAAAGGTTGCTGGCGGCGCCGTTGCAGGGACTTTTGGGGAATCAGCCAACGGACGCGACGCAGAGTTTCGAGTTACCACCGGAGATTCGCGATTTTGATGAGATTGTGGTTCAGATTCATTATGAGTCGGAGCCGTGGTGGGAAGTGTATGGAAATCGGCTGAAGACGTTTTCGGAGTTGGAGACGTTATTGCGCACGCTGGCGGAGGACTGTTCCGAGGCTCCGTTGATTCTGGACGTGGACCCGAACGTGCCGATTGAGAATGTGTTGCAGAGTTTTTCGGTTGCGCGACGGGGTGGTTTTGAGAAGATACAGTTTGCGGTACAGAAACCGAAAGAAGAATAAAAACACACACAAGAAGCAAGCGTTCGTAGAACGCGATTAAGAGTTTTTTGAAAGAGGGGTCTGGGGAGAAAACAATTTTGCAAAAATATTTTCTTCCCACGAGCGTTACGACATGACGGGTAGCCGATTTCTCCCGAAAGAGTGAAATTCGGCGTTGGTGTTTAGAAGCAAAACCAATAAACATTCGTGAGGTGGGGAACATTTTTGCAAAATTGTTCCCCCCTCAAAAAACTCTTGATATTTAAATATTAAAATATTTTTATAGGTCATCCCATGTTCAAAACCCGAAAAACGGAGAATGGAATCACGCTCGTTGCCGTGAAGGTCGGGGTAGGGACGACGAAAATCGAGATTCCAGCAGAAATCACAGACGTGACGAATTTCGCTTTTTCCAGACTTTACGGTTCGGATTTGGTCGCGATTCACGTATCGTTGGAAAATCCGTTTTTGAAGAGCGTGGATGGTGTGTTATTCAGCGCGGATGGAACGGTTCTTTATCGCTGTCCGCGTGGGTTTCGGAAGGCGGAATATGTGGTTCCGGACGGTGTGACGACGATTGCGAATCAGGCTTTTGAGGGGTGTCGCCATTTAACGGCGGTCACGATTCCCGAAAGTGTGCGGAGTATCGGAGAATCTGCATTTTCAGGCTCGAATTTGATTTCTGTTGTGATTCCTGAGGGAGTGACAGCTCTCGGAAAGTCGGCATTTGAGGCGTGTCGCAATTTGGAATCTGTCGCAATTTCCGGTAGCGTGTCGTACATCGGCGAGTCGGCGTTTTGGTACTGTGACCGACTGCGAGAGTACTGTGTTTCGGCGGAAAATAGCGTTTATAAAAGTGTGGACGGCGTGTTGTTCCGTAAAGATGGGACGGTTCTTTATCGCTGTCCGCGTGGGTTTCAGAAGACAGAATATACTGTTCCGGACGGTGTGACGACGATTGAAAAAGGCGCGTTTTGGCGGTGTGAAAATCTCGTTTCATTCACGATTTCAGAAAGCGTGCGCATGATAAAAACGTGGGCGTTGGCGCAGTGTCCGCGGTTAGAAAATGTCTCGATTTTGGGTGAAAATACGGTAATTGAGGAATCATGCTGGGGAGAAGATTCACTCCGGACGGAGAATGGAAATTTTGAGTAGATGAAGATGGAAAAGAAGTTGGAATTGATGAAGTTAAATAGTTACTCACGGATTGGCGTGCGGTTTTTTCTGGGTGTGTCACTTGCGCTGTCGCCGACGGTGGTGGAAATGGCATTTTCAGAGAATGTTTACGCGCAGACGCAGACGCGCTCGCAGACGGAAAATAGGGGAAACGTGGTGGGGGAAACGTCGCCGGACCAGGCGTTTTTGACGACGCTGTTGGACCGCGGACTGTTTCGGTTGGCGGAGCTACACTGTCGGGAACGGTTGGCGTCCGAGAGCCTTGCGCCTACGGTTCGGGCGGAAATGACGATTGAGTTGATTCGCGTTTTGCAGGAACGCGCGCTCTGTGTGGCGGGGGCGGAGAAGGAGGAGCTGGAGACACGGATTCAGGGGATTTATGAGGATTTTCGGAAGGCGGAGCCGGATTGTCCGTGGGTATTGACGATTGATTTTCAGTACGCGGTCGGGGTGTTTGCGCGGGCGCGGAGGCTGGAAATGGAGGCGAGATTCGCGCTTGACCCGGAAGAACGGATGGAGACGGCGCGGGAAGCGTTACGAGACGCGATTTCTCGGTTTTTGGACGTTGATTCGCGGCGAGAAGCGAAAGTTTTGGAACTGGCACAGAATGGTGCTGCTCAGCCGGGAAAAGGATCCGCGAGAAGAAAGAAAAGGGAGGCTGGGAAGGACGGAAAGAGGGACGGAAAGAAGGTCGGCGGGAAGGAGAGCGGCGCGAGTTTCGGCGTGCGGCAGGTGTCGCGATTTTCGGAAGATGGGCTGTCGCTGTGGGAGCTGGAGTCGCTGAAGCTGAACGTGCAGTATCAGTTGCTGTTGGCGTATGAGCTACAGGCGCTGACGTATCCGGAAGGGTCACTGGACCGGCTTACCGCGTTGAAAGAAGCGCAGTCGCGGGCACGTGGGTTAACGATGATGCCGAGTAATTCGGGGATTTATTGGAATGCGCGACTGGCGGAAATTCGGTGTTTTCGGCTACAGGGAGACTTTTCGGGTACGGAGAAACGGGTCGATTTCCTGAAAAAACAGGCGGAAAACATGCCGGAGGTGGTGCGGTTGGAGTTGACGGCGGAGTTGATTCGGCTGGCGTTGGCGGAGAAGAAGGTGTCGCAGGCACTGGAAATTGTGAAATCGGAACTGCACGCAGACATTATCGGAAAAAATGGAGAGTTGGACTGCGCGATTCTGGAATTATGGCTCGCACAATGGGCGGATGCGCTTGAAAATGAGGACGAAAATGAGAAAGAGAACGCGGACGCGACGAAATTTCGAGAAGAGGCGGTCGGGATTCTGAATGAAATTCGAGCGAAAAGCGCACCGTGGTGGGTGAGACGGGCGGAAATTGAATTTGACGGAATGTTGAAAAATACAGGGTCTACGGAGAATATTTCGTTCCTGAAGATGGCGGCGGAGAATGCGTGTGCGAATCAGGATGCCGACGCGGAACGGGCGTGCGAGCGGCTCTGGAACGCGGCAGTGGCGCAGAAGGATACGGAAAACGCGCTTTATGCGGGTCGGTTAGCGGCAGCGTACTGCTATCAGAATGGAAAAATGGATGCCGCCTCGGTCTGGTTTCGGAAAATGGCACTGACGTTCCCCGACAATGACGCGGCGATGGTGGAACATGCGCGAGCGATTGCCGTCGCGGGGAAGGAAGTGGCTCTGGCGCTGGAAAAAGCGGGAGGAAAAACGGTTGGTGATGTAGGTGGTGTTGAGGCTGGCGGTGAGAATACTGGTGGCGTGAATGAAGGGAAAATCGACGCGGA
>JAUNAI010000142.1 GCA_030527705.1 Planctomycetia bacterium
GTTTTTCGGACGCGCTGTTTTTCAGATTCAGCTTATGAACGTGACCGCGTGCGGACCAGTCCGAGTGTCGCGAATCCGAGAACCAGAAGAACCCAAGTTGCCGGTTCCGGAACCAGATTCGGATCCGTGTTGGTGAGTGAAATTTTTCCCATGCTGTATAAGTCGGAGAAATCCCATTCCCAGAAACCGGTGAGTTCCGGCAGAATCATATTTTCCGCGGAAAATTCACCCGTAATCGTCGCACCGTCTGCGATGCTGAATAAATCCCATGTCAAATTGCTCTCTGGCATTTGCGTTGTGTCGAAATTTAGCTTGATTCCCGCATCATCTAATTCCAACGTCGCGCCTTCATTGAGAACCAGCAGGTCACTCGTTCCGTCAGCGAACAGGTCCATTTCCAGCATGGCGACGAGGTTCTGATTCGAGTAAACTTCCACTTCCGCGAGATTCAGTGTTAAATCATCTCTAGATACCGTCGTATTTGGAGAAAAGTCGCGCACAAGACGCAGAAGTTTTCCGTCCACCGGCGTGTCGAGGTTAATTGCCGCGCCACTTGTGTATTCCGTATAAATCGGCGATGACCAGAGTAACGTACCCGGATTGGCAATGGTTCCATCATAAAGCTCGAAATGATAACCATTTCCATCTCCGACGATACGACGGTCAAATTCAATACGGTTATACAGGTTGACGGTCGAGATTTTCGTCGATTCAGCAAATTCCACTTCCCACCACTGATTTTTTCCGGAATTACGACTGGTGTGCGTGAAGTCACCTTTATTTCCGTTTACAGCTTTCGAAGCCGGATACTGATTAGCGGTATTGTAATTGGACGACTGAGCCGCCGGTCGATTGAGCGCGATGTTTCCGCTTTCAATAACGCCAGCACTATCCAGAGACAGTTTTCCACCGTTGGCGATAGTAATCATGTCGACTTTTCCGTTACCGCCGGGAGAGAGCGTTCCGCCGGTCATCGTGACTTCACCATTAATGGTTCCCACGTCGAGTTGACCACCGGAAACCGTTGCCGTCGAGGAAATGGACCCCGCGTTGAGCGTTCCGTTATTCATGACGACCGGGACGGAAATGTCACCGGAAACATCCGCTTTTGCCGTTCCGGAAACTTTGAAGAGAGCGGTTACATTATTATTCGTGTCTTTTTCAGTAATGTTGGAAGTCGTCAGCGTTCCACTGGTCATTTGGTAGAGACCATTTACCGCTTGTGCCTGATCATTTCCGAATTGAATTCCATTCTGAATGGTTACGTTTCCGCCCAGCTGTTTCACCGTTGGGTTCTGTGATTTTCCAAGACCGTAACCGATGATGAATTGGCTGTTATTCCCTTCTATGGAGAATTCGTGATTTCCAGAAATCGTTAACGCTGCGGTATTATAAGTTCCGACACAGAATATACTGTTCGTAAGTGTGAATTTTCCGCCGGAAAGATTCATGATACCAGTAGCACTCGTGCTCGAGTCGGAAAGATAAACCGCATTACTGGTAGTAAATTCACCGCCGGTCTGATTCAGCGTTCCGACACTGTTACCTCCACTACCGACGCGAATCGGTTGCGTTGAGGTAACTTTTCCGCCGGAGATATTTACCGTACCACGTGAGCTGGAACCCGGAGCGATATTCATACCGGAAATTGTCACGTCCGCGTTGCCGGAAATATTAAATGTTGCTGTACTGTTATTACCATAAGCAAGCAGGTTTTTACTATCCGCTGAACCTGCAGTGAATTTTCCACCGGAAATCGTTAATGTACCGGTACTTCCAGCATGTCTTCCGACGTATAATAAGTCATTCACTTTCACTTCACCGCCGGTCTGGGTCAGGGTACCGTTACCTTCCGCGCCAATACTCATACTGCCAGAAACCGTCAGATTTCCGCCGTCTGCGATCGTTAAAGCACCATTCGCGCCCGCATTATATCCGAGCGTCAGCGTCTTTACCGTATCCGTCGTCGTGAGCGTCACGCTCTGGTCTGCCCCACCGTTAGCCACCGCGTAAAGACCGACGTAAAGGTCTGCATTTGCCGTCGCGCCCGACCAGGTATTTTCTGCGTTCCACGCAACATTTTGCGCCGTGGAAGAATTCAGAACGGTACCGGACTGGAAAGTTAAACCATCGGCGAGATTATTCTTAAAACTCGTAGTATTTACAAATTTTCCCTGAGCGTTGAGGTTGTCGATATTCTGAAGCCGAATCGTGTCGAAATTCCCGTAAATTTTGTATGCGTTCAGGAATTTCAGCGTACTGTCAGTAATGGTTTCCGCACTGGCGAAATTCACATTCAGCGTTCCGTCCGCGAAAAGTGCACCGGCAACGTCCAATGTATCGTATTTCGCCGCCTGAGAATAGTCCACATCCAGCGTCAGAATGCCGTCATTCGTCTGGACGAAATTGTTCGCGACGTACTGTTTTCCTTCCACGAGTTGCGAGCCGTGAACGTTCGTATCGACGAAATCCGTATTGATTGCGTCCGAGAAAAGTTGGAATCCGACATTGAAAGTGCCTCTTTACTCGTGGAATTAGCGTGATTCGTAACGCGAATCCAGACATTTTCCGCGTCGCCGACGCCAGTCGTGTCGATTCCGATATTCTTGAGGTACGGGAAAGTCGTCTGTGAATCGGAAGTCCAGACCGCCGTAGCTCCTTCACTTTCCGGGTCGACCGTGTAAATCGAGATGGTAAAATCATCCAATCGTTCTGTATATCCCAGACGCTGATAAATCGCGACGGAGGAAAGATCCTTCAGATTCGCAATCTCCGCCGTCGAAACTTTCAACTGCCACCACGGATGTTGTTCATCTGCATTATTATGCGTGAATACTCCGTTATCTTCCATGAATGTACTACCGTCCACAGCGTTGTAGGCGGGAAACATACTACCTTCCCACTCCGAACTCTGTTTTGCGTTGTTGAGGAGGTTATACGCAAAGTTCTGCTTATAATTCGCATAACGGACGGAAGATGTCGTGCCTGCTCCACCGGGATTGAACTCGCCAGAGTTGGTCCACGTTCCCGTTCCCGTTGCATCGTAGGTTGGGTCCGCCTGAAGATTACTAACACTCACGCCTGAGAGTAGTGCGGCGAAAACCATAAAACTGTAAATGCCCTGTGCGACAGGTTTACGGGAAGGGGAAAAATGGGATTTGGTATTCATGGATACGTACCTAATTCTTTAAAATACGAATTTAATCGTTATTTTGGAATGAAGGTTAATTGCCAAGACGCGATTTTCGGAGTGCGCACTCCGAAATGCTAAAAGCCTTAAGGCTTTTAGCATTTTAGTAATTAACCAACTATAATAATAACTTATTTATAGGATATTATACACTGAGTAAATAAATTGCCAAGACTTTTTCTCGATTTTTGAGGAAATTTTTCCAGAAAAATTCTCTTTTGTAGGAATATTTTGCATATTCGTTAAAAAATGCGTGTATTTCGTGAAGTTTTAGAGGTTTAGGATGTTGGAATTCTCTCCTGATTAACGGAGAGGTGGCATGTCCCATGTCACAGAAGTGGTGAAAAAATTAATTTTAGCTTAAAAAGTATTCAAGAATCTCGCCGATTTTGGCCTAAAATCGAAATTTTAACGTGTCTCATAACGATGCGAGACATATCGCCTCTTAAAAGTATGACTTATTCAGCGTTTACTTAAATAAAGAGGAAGTGAAGAGTAAGTGAAGTATAAGTGAAGGAATGGTGTATATGTTTCCGGGGGGGCTGTTCTTATTTTTTAAATATGGTATAATACTACTAATTATATTTGGATTTCCCGGTTTTTTTACCTTAAAAAGAAAAACATTATGAAAACCAACGAACTTCGTGAAATGTACCTTTCCTTTTTTGAATCGAAAGGCTGTGTCCGTCGTCCTAGTGACGTTCTTGTTCCGAAATGGGACCCGTCCGTGCTGTTCACGCCGGCTGGTATGAACCAGTTTAAGGACCATTTTCTTGGCCGTTGCAAGCTGGAATTCACGCGCGCGACGACGTGTCAGAAATGTCTGCGTACTGGCGACATCGATAATGTTGGACGGACGGCGTATCATCACACGTTCTTTGAAATGCTGGGAAACTTCAGTTTCGGTGATTATTTTAAACGTGAAGCGATTCACTGGGCGTGGGAATTTCTCACGAGTCCGAGTTATCTGAACTTGCCGAAAGATACGCTGAGTGTGACGGTTTATAAGACGGACCAGGAAGCGTATGACATCTGGAATAAAGAAGTTGGTCTGGCGGAAAACCAGATTGAACGGAAGGAGGAGGATGAAAACTTCTGGCCCGCGAGTGCTCCGAGTGAAGGTCCGGACGGCGTGTGTGGTCCGTGCAGTGAGATTTACTATCACACTCCGCTGGGTGAAGTGGAAATCTGGAACCTCGTGTTCACGCAGTTCGAGCGGAAGGGTGAGCCGACCGGGACGCTGGAAAATGGGCTGTTTAATAACCTGTTCCCGTTACCAAGCAAGAATATTGACACCGGTATGGGTCTGGAACGGTGCGCGAGCGCGTTGCAGGGGTGTACGACGAACTATCATATCGACATTCTCCGTCCAATCGTGGAAGCTGCTGGTGATGTGTGTGGCGTGAAATACGTTCCGACGGACGAAAACGGTCGCCGTCTGCGTCGTATCGCGGACCATGTGCGTGCGTGCACGTTCGCCATTCACGAAAATGTATATCCGGGCGCGAATAAAGAAGAATATGTCGTAAAACGCCTGCTCCGTCGTGGTGTTCTGGATGGTCGCCGTATGGGGCTGTCGGAACCGTTCTTGTGGAAAGTCGTCCCGGCGGTGATTGAACAGATGAAAGTGCAGTATCCGGAACTCGTCGAGACGCAGGAACAGGTTCAGGACGTGATTCGTCGTGAAGAAGCCAATTTCCTGACTACGGTCGATAACGGTTTAGGAAAAATTGAGCGCGTGTTCAACCAGATGAAAGCCGAGAATCGGACGGAAATCACGGGCGATGAAGCGGCGGAAATGTACACGACTTTCGGTTTCCCGCCGGAACTTTTCGAGACGATTGCCGCGGAACGGAACTTCTCATTCGACTGGGACGGTTATAAAGAAGCGATGCGCAAGCACGGTGAAGAATCGGGTGCTGGAAAGCGCGTAGAACTCTTTAAATCCGGTCCGATTGAGGCGTTGAAGTCGGAAATTCACAACTCGAAATTCGTCGGTTACGAAACGCTGACGGTTCCGCAGACGGTTGTGCTGGGAATCATTTCCAATAATAAAGCGGTCTCCAATTTGACGCAGGGTGCGGCGTCCACGGAAGAAAAACCGGTGATGCTGGTTCTCGGAACTACGCCGTTCTACGGTGAAATGGGTGGTCAGATTGGCGACACGGGCTGGATTCGCTCGAATGGCGACACGATTTCTGTGAAACTCGGTGACACTCCGCTTCTCGCGCTCACGCCGGAAGAACGGAAGTTGCTTATCAGCGCGGCTCCGGCGGAAGAAACCGGTGCGGTTCCGTTCGAGTTCGAGGTAACTGACACGCAGAATAATAATGGTCTTCTAATTCACATCGGACATCTGCGCAGTGGCGCGATTCGCGTGGGTCAGATTGTGTCGGCAGAAGTGGACGAAAAACGCCGTCACTCGATTGAACGTGCACACTCCGCAACGCACCTGCTCCATAGCGTGTTACAGAAGTACCTCGGCTCACATGCGCAGCAGCGTGGGTCGAAGGTCACGGAAGATACGCTCCGTTTCGACTTCTCCAATCCGCAGGCGGTTCCGACGGATATTCTGCTGAAAGTTGGAAAAGAAGTGAACCAGCGCATTCTGGAAGCGGCGGAAGTTTCCGGAAAGGTCATGCCACTGGAAGACGCGCGGAAGTCGGGCGCGATGATGCTCTTCGGCGAAAAGTATCCGGATGACGTCCGCGTCGTTACGATGGGTGAGTCGAAAGAACTCTGTGGTGGTACGCACGTCACGAACATCGCGAAAATCGGCGCGTTCAAGATTCTCTCGGAAGAAAGCGTCTCGACCGGTACTCGCCGAATCACCGCCATCACGGGCATGAAAGTTCTGGAATACATGACCGCGCGCGAAGAAGTTTTGACGCAGCTTGCGCAGGATATGCGTTCCTCGATTGACGAGTTGCCGGTGCGTGTGGAAGCGTTGCAGAAGGAAGTGAAGCAGTTGCGTAAGGAACTTGCTGAGGCGAAAAAACAGGGCGGACCGAGTGTGGAAGAACTCGCGAAAATGGTTGAGGAACGCGACGGTTATAACGTTCTGACTGCGGAAGTGGCGGGTGGACCAGAAGCGATGCGCGAGTTGTCGGACCAGCTGTTGCGTCATGTTCCGCGACTGGCGGTGATGCTCGGAAGTCAGATGGAAGGTGGAAAAGCGGCATTGGCAGCGTCGATTAGTCGTGATCTTCTGGCGGAAGGATTCGACGCAGCGAAGTGGATTCGCACTGTTTCCAAGATGATTCAGGGTGGCGGCGGTGGACGTCCGGAATTCGCTCAGGCGGGCGGAAAAGACGGCTCGAAACTGGCTGAAGCTCTGGAAACGGCGAAGACGACCGTGAAATAGAAAAGAAAAAGAATAAAAAACAAAAAAAGAAAGCGTTCGAAGAACGCGATTAAAAGGTTTTTTGAAGGGGAGTGTGAGGGGAAACAATTTTGCAAAAATGTTTCCTCCTCACCACCGTCACGACATTACGGGTAGCCGATTTCTCCCGACAGGGTGAAATTCGGCGTTGGTGTTTAGATTCGCCTCCCCTAACCTGAATATTTCATACGTCCCTGAAAAAAACGTTCATAACAGACGGTGGAACGCCGTCCTCCGCCCGCGTAGCGGTCCAATGTATATAGCCGGGGGTTTTTACCCTCGGAATACGGGAAACCTCTTAAAAGCGCCAACTGCGTAGCGGTTGAATCATTCGACCGCTACGCGGTCGGCGTGGGTGGGGGATTCCGTTCATCCGTGGGGTTATACCCACGGCTATTACATAATGCTCCTACGGAGCTTGGCGTTTCGGCAATGAACCGTAATACACAATGTGTAAATGATTCTCTCCGAAAAAATGTCGGTTTCATTCCGTATTTTCAGACACTTTAACGTTTTTCGCTTTTTTAGGTATAAAATATTCAGGCTAAAAAGGGAGGCTGAGGAATATTACTATGAAAATTGGACTTGCAGGTTATCAGGGATCAGGAAAAAGCTCTCTTTTTCAGTGGTTGACAGGTGTGGAGGCGGATCCGTCGAAATCACATACTGGTCAGAGCGCGATGGCGGCGATTCCAGACGCTCGACTGGACGCGCTCGCGGAAATTTATCATCCGAAAAAGCTCACCCACGCACTGATTGAGGTGACTGATACGCCGGGTCTGAGCCGTGACCAGGAGGGAAATGCGCAGAAATTGGCGTCGATTCGTGAAGCGGACTCGCTCGTGCTCGTGGTAGCAGGTTACGGCGGAGCGGACCCGAAAACGGAATATCAGAACTTTTATGAAGACCTTCTTTTCGCGGATATGGATCTGGTTCAGCGTCGAATTGCGCGAGTGAAAGAGTCGCAGAAACGTCCGTTGCCGAAAGAGGAGAAGGAGCGTGTCCAGTTCGAGATGGATACGCTGATGAAGATTAATGATGGTCTCGAGGCGGGCACGCCGGTTCCGGCGTCGGCACTGGATGCGGACGAGTTACACGTGTTGGCGTCATTCCGTCTTTTCACGCATAAATCGTGTATGGTTCTGGTAAATACGGCCGATGATGAACAGGATTATGAGCGTTTTAATGGAATGCTCGGCGACAAGATTCAGGTTCTGGCTGCGCCGGTGTCGCTTATGCGCGAGTTGGCGTCGATGTCGGCTGAGGAAGGTCAGATGCTCGTTGAGGAAATGGGATTAAAGGTCGTGAATCGTGATGAAATTATTACGACGATGATGGACGTTTCCGGCCAGATGGTCTTTTTCACTGCGGGTGAAGACGAAGTTCGGACATGGATTTTGCGGAAAGGCGGAACGGCTCTGGACGCAGCTGGTTCCATTCATACTGACCTAGCGCGTGGTTTTATCCGTGCGGAAGTGGTTTCTGTTGAGGATATCATCCGTTTGGGCTCGGAAAGTGCTGTAAAAGCGGCAGGTCTGGCGCACAGCGAGATGAAGAATTATCTGATTCAGGATGGCGACTGTCTGCATATTAAGTTTAGTGTCTGATAGGCAATCAAGGCATCTTCTCGAAATGAGGAGATGCCTTTTTATCTTCTTTAATCGTTAGATTTGGAATTTTTTTAAAAAATCTCAGAAATTTTCTAAAAAAACCGCCCCCCCCTCCTTTAATTTTTTTGGAAAAAGAGGTATTATTAATTGGAATCATTGTAAATAGTAAAGTTTTGAGTCACCGGGAGTGGCGCAGAACTTTACGCAAGCTCGTTCACCCTTTCGCGGTTTTCATTTAAGGAGATTTTTATGGATAACAAAATTCATTATCGTGGAATCACGTTTGACGACGTACTTTTGGAACCACGCTACAGCGAATTGGTTCCCTCGGAAGTGGATGTGACGACGAATTTGACGAAACGCATCCATCTGAACCTTCCGATTCTGAGCTCACCGATGGATACCGTGACGGAAAGCGCGATGGCGATTGCGCTCGCGCAGGAAGGTGGATTGGGCATTATCCATAAGAATCTTTCTATTCACGATCAAGTCACGGAAGTGATTAAAGTGAAGCGTACCGCGAATGGTATTATTAATAATCCTGCGACGCTCCGTCCGACCGCCACGGTTGCTGACGCGCGTAAAATGATGGATACTCATCGTGTTTCGGGTATTCCGGTTACGCTTGAAAATGGCCATCTGGAAGGGATTATTACACGTCGAGACCTTCGATTTTTGGAGGATTCGACTGTGTCGATTAGTGAAGTTATGACAAAAAAACACCTTGTAACGGCTACGGGAAGTGTAACGCTTGCGGAAGCTGAGAAAATTTTAATGGAAAAAAAGGTGGAGAAACTGCTTCTGGTTGACGATAATTATATATTGACGGGACTGATTACGATTAAGGATATCGACATGCAGCGTAGTTACCCGACGGCGTGCAAGGACGCTCAGGGACGTTTGCGAGTTGGTGCGGCGGTTGGCGTACATGATTATGAACGTGTCGCGACGTTGGTAGCGACTGGAGTTGATATTCTGGTTCTTGACAGTGCTCACGGCCATTCCAAAAACGTATTGGATACGGTACGTCGCATCAAAAAAGATTGGGATATTGATGTGATTGTGGGTAATATTGCGACAGCGGAAGCGGCGCATGACTTGGTTATGGCGGGTGCAGACGCAGTGAAAGTCGGAATTGGTCCAGGCTCGATATGCACGACCCGTGTTGTTTCTGGCGTTGGTGTTCCGCAGATTTCGGCGATTTATAACGTCGCGAAAGCGGTGGAAGGCAGTGGCGTTTCGGTCATCGCAGACGGTGGTATTCGTTATTCGGGAGACATCACGAAAGCGTTAGCGGCTGGTGCTCATGTGGTCATGCTTGGCGGACTTCTCGCAGGATTGGAAGAGAGTCCGGGAAGTAAAGTGTTTTATCAGGGTCGACAGTTCAAGGCTTATCGCGGTATGGGTTCGCTCGGCGCGATGGTCCGTGGGTCCAGTGAACGCTATCGTCAGTCGAAAGCGGGACCGGACAAATTGGTTCCTGAAGGCGTGGAAGGGCGCGTGCCGTACCGCGGAAATCTGGGACCGTTCGTGTATCAGCTCGTAGGGGGGCTTCGGGCTGGTATGGGTTATTGTGGAACTCGAAATATTGAAGAATTGCGCAGGGATGCTCAGTTCGTTCAGATTTCACCGGCTACAGTTCGGGAGAATCACCCTCATGACATTCAAATTACACACGAAGCTCCAAACTACAATTCGGAGGATAATGGATGAACCTCTGAGCCTCGGCAGACAGGAAGTTTGCCGACCGGCGGTTTTATTGACAGCGGTCCTGATGACGGCAGTGGCGGGCGCGCAGACGCAGTTTGTTCGTCCGGTCGCGTATCAGCAGGACCTGAATCAGACGGGAAATGTACCGGTTGTCCGGATTGATTCCGTCGCGCAGAATAAGGATTCTATGGTTACGCCGGTGACTTATGCGTTGCCG
>JAUNAI010000491.1 GCA_030527705.1 Planctomycetia bacterium
TTTTTCACCTGACACGCGCGTCATGGGAATCGGAACGCGGACATGTTTCCGGTCGGCGGATGTGTAAAAGAGCGTCGGTTGTGCGTGGCTCGGAAGTCGGCGAATTTCGGCGGTGACGGTAAACGTTTCCCCCTGATGAATCCGTAAATTCGCAGGTGTGGCAGTAATCGAGACGATTCGGACACGGGTTGGCGCGTCGATTTCATACCACGGTAAAAGCGTCCGTGCGACGGTTCGGAAAGTGCTTTTCGGTGTAAGAATCGCGTAGGTGAGGAAGAGGGCGAGGAACGCGACCGCCGCGATTTTCCAGCGTCGGGCGGGGTCCATCGGGAAAAGTGTGGAAACTTCCAGCGTCGCTGCCTGTTTCGTTGTCTGACGCTCTAAAAGACGGATAACACGGCGTTCCAGTACCGGCGCGGACACAGGATTTTCAGGAATGGAGTTATCGATAACTGAATCCGGAGTAGTTTCTGTTTCCTCGTCCATTTCCGATTTTCGGAGGATGTAAAGGAGGTTTAACAGGCTGTTTTTCAGGTCGGGACGTGCGGTCTCGATCAGGTGCGCGAGGTAATACGGATGCAGTTTCCAGCGGTAAAATGGGAGAATGTTTCGGTAAAACAGCGTTGCCCACGTTCCTAGAAGGAGCGTGAGGAGGAAAAAACGGAAAATTGCCGACAGTCCACGCGGGAAAATCCAGTGTTCCGCCAGTACGATGAGCATGAAAAACATCGCTGTCCCGGTCGCGAGCATCCAGAGCGTGCGTCGGATTTCGTTCCGCTGAACCGTCCTTGCGGTCTCGGTAAGTAGCCGTTCTATCGGTTTCGGAAGCGGATGAGGCCACGGATTTTCTGGTTGTGAAGGAATGTTAGGCATGTTCATGATAACTGATCGATTAGGTTATTTTACTTTTCCTCTGCACGGATTTCCTGCAGTTTTCTCTTTGCGTCCTCGTGATTTTGACGGGCGGCGCGTCGGAAATAGTCGGTTGCGAGTGCGATTTGCTTATCGGTTCCCCAACCATTCAGGTAGCAGAGTCCCAACATGTATTCACCCTCTGCGTAATGTTGTTCTGCCGCGCGTCGAAACCACAGAAATGCCTCCGCTCTGTCCTCCGGCACACCCTCGCCACGAAGCAGTTTTCCGCCGTAATCGCACTGTGCCTGTGGGTCATTCGTTTCCGCTGCAGCCAGCAACTGGTCACTGATTAATTCTGCTAGTAGGTCTTTCGCTGGTTTAACTCCTTTATTCGCCGCAATTTCCAGGTATTTTTGTGCATTGCTCAAGTTCTTTCGGACACCCTTTCCCTCGTACCAACACCGTCCCAAGAGATAAACCGCTTCAGGCGTTCCGTCCCCCTTTTTCGCCGCAGCTTTCAGCCAGTTGTAGACATCACCTGCCCGTCTTGCGTCATTCCAGTAGAGTTTTGCAAGCCGGAGTTGCGCATCTGCGTTCTCGTGTTGCGCTTCATCTTCCAGCCAATCTACCGCCTCGTCAGGTATGTCTTCCTCGGATTTTCCCAAGAAATGCTCTTTCAGAACCGTTTCCGCCTTCTTATTTCCATTTTTTGAGGCGACGCGGAGCCATTTTACCGTTTTTTCCGGCACAGTTTGAAACGCCTCTGGTGACGTTAAATAGAACGTTTCCAGCGTTTTTTCTGCCTTTTTGTCGCCATCGCGAGCGCATGTTTCTAGTCGACTCACAGCTTGCGGAACATTCTGAGGCGTGCCGTCTCCAACCAACTCACACCGAGCCAGCTCATAAGACGCTTCCGCATTTCCCTGATTCGCCGCCTGTCGGAAATACTCACATGCCTGTGTCGAATCGGCTTGCGTTCCGTTCCCTTTTTTAACGCATTTTCCGTACTGTAACTGTGCTTCACAGTGTCC
>JAUNAI010000492.1 GCA_030527705.1 Planctomycetia bacterium
CGTCCAGCTTTCTGTTCAGCTTTCTATTCAGTTTTCGTCGTGCTCCTGATAGTGACGCTGTTTTTTTCTGGAACTGGGACGGTTTACGGACAGAATGAATCAATAAGTTCCGTCTCTAAAAAGGAGAGGCTCCGCGTGAAAAAGCGTGAGGAGGCACGTCTACGGAAGCTGGAAGAGGGACGTCAGAGCACGGTCGGAATCACGCCGGAAATGGTGCAGAATGCGATTTTAGGTGGTGTGGAGTATCTGAAGGCACAGCAGAGCAGGAACGGTAGCTGGTCGGAGCAGGAGATTCATGTCGGAGGGATTTCTGCGTTATGCACGCTGGCGCTTCTGAATGCGGGCGTGGAGGTGGAGGACCCGTGCATGGTGAGAGCGCTGGAGTACTTACGCTCGGTGGACCCGACGGCTGGGCCGGTGGAGAGTAATTATGTGGCGGCGTTACAGACCATGGTATTCTGCGTGGCGGAACCGAAAAAGGACGCGGGACGCATACGGAGAAACGTTTCATGGCTAATCAAGACGCAGAAGGAGCGTGGCACGAAACCCGGTGCGTGGGGGTATCCGTACGGGGACGGTGACCCGTCGAACTCGCAGTTCGCGTTACTTGCGCTTTATGAGGCGGATTTACTTGGGCTTACGATTCCGTCGGAGGTCTGGGAGGGGGCCTGTCGGTACTGGGAGAAAATCCAGAACATGGACGGCTCATGGTCGTATTACTATTTCCCACCGGAGCTGGGACGGCAGACGGCAGGGTCCGGCTCTATGACGTGTGCGGGAATCGTCTCCATGCTCATCGCGGCGGAGAAGTCACAGCTGGCGGACGCGAGAATCGAGGGAGAAACCTTCATTCCGTGTCAGCGTCAGGTGAATGATGTAACGCGGAGAATTTCGCACGCTCGGACATGGATGGCGAATCATTTTAGCGTCGCGCGGAATCCGGGAAATAAAGACTGGCTACTCTATTACCTGTACGGACTGGAGCGGATGGGACGCATGACGGAACAGCGTTTCATCGGTGGGCATGACTGGTACCGAGAAGGGACGGCTCATCTCTTACGGTTATCGAAAACGGTCGCGAAAGAGGATAAACTGGTCGTATACTGGGAGGGAGCTACCTCGAGTGAGAGGATTAAACCGATTGCGACGGCGTTAGCGTTACTCTTTCTCTCGAAAGGCCGTTATCCCGTCATGATGACGAAAATCCAGTACACGACGGAGACGGAAGACTGGAACTGGCACCGTCACGACATGAATCATCTCGCGCGGTATGTGGAACGGAAGTGGGAAAAACACCTCACGACGCAGAGTGTCGATTTAGCGGAAGCGACCGTGGAGGATTTACTTCTCTCGCCGGTTCTGTTCCTTTCTGGGAAGGATTCTCCCTGTCCGTCGGACCCCGTTTTACGTCAGGAGTTCGGGCGGAAACTGCGTGATTACGTGGACCGGGGAGGATTCATCGTCGCGGAAGCGGTCGCACCGGGAGGGAGTTTCGATTCTGGAATGCGGGAGCTCTTACACGAGATTTTCCCGGAGGAGGAACAGCATTTATATCCCATGCCGCCTGCGCATCCGATCTGGAACGCGGAAGTGGCGATTCCCGCGAAATACGTGCGTCCGATTTACTGTCTCGATTATGGGTGTAGAACGTGTCTATTATTCCTACCGTCGGAGAATAACCCACGTCCGTCGCTCTCGTGTCTGTGGGAACTTGCGCCGGAAATGAAGCGGGGAAAGCTCCATTCTACGGGCGTGAAGCAGGAAATTCTCGCAGGGATGAATCTGGGACTGAACATTCTCGCATACGTGACGGACCGGAAGTTACGGAGTAAAGAGGAGAGTTTCGCGGATTATAACGTGACTACGGAAGATTCAGAGATGCT
>JAUNAI010000493.1:0-1594 GCA_030527705.1 Planctomycetia bacterium
CGTTTCAGTCTGTGATGGCATCTCGAACGTAACCTGATACACGGGGTAATCATTTAGGCTAAAATTAGCGTCCTCGCAACTCGTAATTTTCCCGGTTTCTGCGACTTTCTCAAATTCCAAAATGTAATCACGATAATCATAACAACAAAACAACATTAAGGGAATTACAAACTCAATCAGTAGCAAAAAAGCAAAAATTCCACCGTAAAAAAACTGCGCTAACCATCCCCCAACCGACACCGAGCGCGATGGGGATTCTGCCGGCGAACACAATACGGACTCAGGTAATTCAGGATGGTGAGGCGTTTCTTCACTGGACATTCAAGTCTCCCATTTTCTGCATGATAATTGCGCAAGTACGGGCGTCTTCCAGTGCGTCGTGGTGCTGGAAATGAACGTCAAAATAGTCCGCGACGGTGTTTAATCTATAATTCGGCAGGCAAATTCCTTGATTTCGGAAAAATCGGCGAGCGGTCTGGAAGGAACACTGCCAAGGATTTCCGACGGGGGGTAAGTCAAAATGCTGAAGACAAGCCGACAGGACTCCGCGGTCAAATGCTGCGTTGTGTGCCACGAGCGTCGAGTCGCCGATGAAATCACGTATTTTCTCCCAGTACGTGTCGAACGTGCCGAACGCGCGGACGTCGTTGGGCGTGATACCGTGAATGTCGATATAAGTAGACCAGAACCGTAAAACGGGTGGACGAATCAGGGTATGGTACTCTTCCACAAGTTTTCCGTCAACCGACCGAACCAGACCGATGCTACACGCGCTGTTTCGGTATCCGTTGGCAGTTTCAAAATCGATTGCGACAAATTCCATGACTGATTTCAGGAATAAATGATTCTACGGTTAAACACTAACGCCCGAATTCACCCTGTCGGGAGAATCGGGCTACCCATAACGGGATAACGGTCGTGGGGGAAACCATTTTTGCAAAATAGGTTTCCCCCAGACCCCCTTCCAAAAAAATTTTTAATCGCGTTCTGCGAACGCTTGCTTTAAAGGTTTTTTTCTTTTTCTTTTTTAGAACCACGCTCCCGTGAAACCACCGTCCACGCTGATTCTCGCACCAGTAATGAATTTTCCAGCATTTTTCGAGAGCATCAGAAGTGCCGCGCCAACTAATTCATCCGGCTCGCCGTAACGCTTCATCGGCGTGTGGTTCATGATGTTCGCAACACGCTGTTCATCAAGTAGTTTTCGATTCTGTTCCGCCGGGAAGAATCCGGGGCAAATCGTGTTACAACGGACGCCCTTCAGCGCAAGGTCCTGCGCAATATTATTACTGAGATTCATCACGCCCGCCTTACTTGCCGCGTAACCGAAAACACGCGAAAGCGGAAGAATAGAGGTCACGCTCCCGAAATTGAGAATGGCTCCGCCGCCGTTATCTGCCATGTGCTGACCGAAAATCTGGCAGGTGTTAAATGTCCCTTTTAGGTTGATATTCATAATGAAATCCCATTTTTCTTCGGGATAATCGAGGAAATTGGATCCATAATTGACCCCCGCAGCATTCACGAGGCAGTCCACTTTTCCGTTAATCGCAGCTGCCATGTTGAGCGCGGCGGTGACAGATTCACGATTGGT
>JAUNAI010000493.1:1604-1882 GCA_030527705.1 Planctomycetia bacterium
GACGTCAATGAGCGTCCAGGAACATTTTCCACCCAACTCGCAGATCTGAGCGCAACGTTGAACGCACGCGTCTTCATTCACGTCCGCAACGACAACATGCGCGCCTGCTTGAGCCAGTCCACGCGCTATCGCGCCGCCCAACTCGCCTGCGCCGCCGATAACGATTGCGACCTGACCGTCGAAACCAAATAAACTCTGAAGATATTCCGGAGTAGCCATGAATTTTTCCTTTTATATGAAAAATAATTGCAAATTTATCAAAAAACTAGAAGGAATCA
>JAUNAI010000010.1:0-14569 GCA_030527705.1 Planctomycetia bacterium
ACAACTTTTATCGGCAATTTTAGCATAAACTTGTGTTGTGTGAACAGTTCCTAGTCTTTTATATTAAAACTTCCATTTTTTAGAATCATTTTTTATTCTTCCAAAATAGAATCTCCCAATAGGCAAAATTTTCTCTTGACAGGTTTTCCTTTTTTTTCTATATTATAAAGGTTCCGTCAATGATTCGTTTACGGTTCTGTTCCATTTTAACGGCTTATTCAATTAAAGGGGCGCCCATGTTTTCCCGGTTTCTTACTTCTCTTCATCATGGTGAGGAGAAGGCACTCGCGAAAGTTTTCTGGCTGTTTTTGGGTGTTCATATACTCTTCTGGACGATCGCACCCCATTTTTTTATTCCATACTGGAGAATCGACACGCCAGAAATGATTGTGGCGGGGAATCACTGGTTACTGTGTACGTATAAACATCCCGGTCTGCAGGGGTGGGTCGTCGAAATTCTGTCAGACGTGCTCGGCAGTATCGATTATGCTCCCTATCTGGCGGCTCAATTAGCAGTCGCGCTCGCAGTCTGGTGTGTGTGGCGGCTAGGACGGGAATTTCTCTCACCGACGCTGGCACTCGTGGGTGCGTTGGCGATGCTGACGTATTTATATTTTAACTATGAAAGCGCACAGTATAATAACCGGAGCTTTATGAAAGCATTTATGGCACTGGCGATTTACTGGACATGGTTGGCGTTTAAGACGGATAAAATAATCTATTGGGCCGCGGTCGGTGTGGCGTTAGCGGCAGGAATTTACTGTAAAATGACGACTTTTCTACTTATTTTCGCGATTGTGTCGTTCATGTTGCTTGATTCCGGAGCACGTCGCTACTGGCGAAAACCAGGACCGTATGTGACGACGGCGGTCTGTTTCGTGCTGTTTTGTCCGCTTCTGGTATGGCTCATCAAGAATCAGTTCGCACCATTTTTCTATGCTCAGGGAAGCCTCACGCGCAGTGAATATTCCGTATGGGGACACTTGTTCTGGCCAGTACGATTTTTAGGTTCTCAATTCATCGTGATTCTGCCGATTTTACTCTGCATGATTCCAACGCTCGGAATTGGGTGGAAGTGGAATCGAAAGAGATTCTGGGGAACGGAAACGAAAGACCGATTTTTAACTTACATGACGCTCTTTCCGCTTCTGTTCACGCTGGCAATTACCGTGGTGGATGGACATAAAATCCGTGGGGCACTCGGTGACCAGATATGGTTATTTTTCCCAATTTTTCTCCTTTATACCGCAGAACGGACACGAGCGGACTGGGTGGCACTCCGGCGGTCGCTGATTTCCGTTGCGTCAGTGATGGTTTTCATGGCTACTGTTTCCGTGTTGCTGGTTTATTATGCTCCGAAAATTAAGGGAGAAGCCTCCCGGATGCATTATCCCGGTCAAGAACTCGCACGGCAGGTTACTCAGGTGTGGGAAACGCATTTCGATAAACCATTGGTATATGTCTGCGGAGATGATTGGGCCGGAATGGCAGTAGAGATTTATGGAGAAGAATACGAAAAACTAGATGGTGAAGAAGACGGAGATATACCGCCGCAGATATGTAGTCCACAGTGGTGTAACACAGAGGATTTCCGTAAAACAGGTGGAGTTCTACTGTGGAACATGTCCGACCACTGGAAAGTCGGTCGAATGGTGAATAACTTTAATAGTATGGACTTTCGCGCAGATTTTAAGGATGGCCTCGGTCCCGTGACAGGGTGGCTGGCGCAGTTTCCGAATCGGATAGACCTGAAACCGCTGGTACTCCGCGCGCAGACTCGGTTCAACGTGCCGCCAATTGTCGTAGGAATCGCGTTAATTCCGCCGGAAAAAGAAACCATCATGGAAATGAAAATCCCTACAGAAAAGGAGACCGTCACGGAAATAGATTCCATAATGGAAATGGAAAATATAAAGAAAATAAAAGGTATAACGGAAATAGAAGGTGTGACAGAAATGAATGAAGAACAGGAAAAAAGCGAGTTACAAGAAAAAACGTGAGATAAGATAAGACTTTTCACGAATTTTCAGAAATAGATACCGATTTATATTTACTTTCCACATTCAGAAGCATTTATCCCCGACACACTATAAAATTTCGTTTTTCCGTCATTTCATGTTGCTGAAACGACTGTCGGAAGAACTGTCCCTTACTGAATTTTTAAGTGGAACTGTTTAGAGAAATTTCAGGAGCCTTTTATGTCACAGATTCAGACCGCACCACGCGGATTACGACTTCATATCGGGATTTTCGGACGTCGGAATGCGGGAAAGTCATCTCTCTTGAACATGATGACAGCTCAGAATGTATCGATTGTGTCCGATGTTGCAGGAACCACGACGGACCCCGTGGAAAAACCGATGGAACTTTTACCACTCGGACCGGTACTTTTTATCGACACTGCGGGAATTGACGATTTAGGGCTCCTCGGCGAGGAGCGCGCGAAACGGACACGGCAGGTTTTCGACCGGACAGAACTCGCAATTCTGGTCATCGGCGACGAGCAGTGGACACCGTTCGAGGAAGAAATTCGGCAGGAATTCCAGCGGCGAAACGTGCCGATTCTCGTGGTTTTTAATAAAACGGACCTGAACCCACCGGATAATACGCTACGAAAACAGGTTACGGACGATTTTCAGTTGCCGATCGTCGCGGTTTCCGCTAAAAATCGGACAGGTTTCACGGAACTGAAGCAGAAATTGTTGGCGTGTGTGCCGGAAGAATGGCTTTCCTCACCGGTCATTGTAGCGGATCTATTACCGCCGGAAAGCGTTGTCGTGCTGGTGATTCCGATTGATAAGGAAGCACCGAAAGGGCGGCTGATTCTCCCTCAGGTACAGGTTTTAAGAGAGTTACTCGACCACGGACACCGCGTGATGGTGACTCGTGACACAGAGTTGAGTGCGACGCTTGAAGCACTCCGAGAACCACCGACACTGGTAGTAACCGACTCGCAGGCGTTTCGGAGAGTAAGTGAAATCGTGCCGAAAACGGTTCCACTGACGGGATTTTCAGTCCTTTTCGCGCGTTTTAAGGGAGATTTACCGACCTTTATCGACGGAACGCGAGCCGTGGAAAAACTGAAACCGGGCGACCATGTTCTGGTCGCGGAATCGTGTACACATCATGCAATCGGTGACGACATCGGACGTGTGAAAATTCCCCGTTGGCTTCAGGATGCGGTCGGTGGCGAGTTACACTTCCACCACGTTCAGGGAAATGATTTTCCTGTGGACCTGACACCCTATCAGCTGGTAATTCAGTGTGGCGGGTGCATGACAAATCGACGTGCGATTCTTACTCGAATCATGCAGGCGCGTGAACAGGGAGTCCCCGTCACGAATTACGGTATGATTATTGCGTGGTCCATGGGGATTTTCGAACGTGCAATCGAAATTGTGCAGAAAAAAACCGAAAATAAGTAGAAAGTAAGCACTCAGGCACTCCCTAAAAGAAACAGCTTCCCCGGTTAGGGGAAGCTGAAATTTTAATTTTCCAGTGTCTGCATTGCGATTTTTAATACCGGGTCACCCGTTTTTTCGGAATATCCATCTTCACGTATGGCACGACTCGGACGCTCGAGGGAATCTTCCATCTCCTCAAAAATCGGTTTTCCGACTTCATATACTTCGTGATTCGGTTTTATACCAACGTAATTATAACGTTTTCCACTCGGACTGAAGAAATTGGCCGTCGTCAGTCTCATCACAAAATTACTTCCGGGAATATCTAGAATTGTCTGAATCGTTCCTTTTCCGTAGCTCCGTTTTCCAACCAGTATACCACGGTTCCGTTCCTGAATCGCTCCGGCAAAAATCTCCGCTGCACTCGCGCTTTTTTCGTTAATCAGAACTACCAGTGGTAAATTCTCCCACGGCGTGTTCATCGTCGCGTGATGATTTCGGACTCGTTCATAATTTCGTTCCTGAAGAATTACTCCGCCCGACAAAAACAGGTCAGAAACCGCAATCGCCGACGGGACGGTTCCGCCACTATTTCCGCGCAGGTCAAGAACCAATTTCGTCATTCCCTGTTCCTTCAGACGTAAAAGTGCCTGATGCAGATCCGTTGCGGAATTAAACTGAAAACTCGCCAGACGGACATAACCGACATTTTCTGAATCCGGAATCATCATACTATGCTCGATACTTGAGAAAGTCAGTGCCTCACGAATCAGAAGTACATCCCGTGGCGGATTATTTCCGGTCTGAACCTTAAGTCGGATCGGTTCCCCCTGCATTCCCTCCATTTTCTCCGCGACTCTCTCCAACGACCAATTCTGAATTGGCGTGTCATTAATTCCAAGAATGATATCCTTTTTCTGTAAATCCGATTTCCACGCGGGCGAGTACGGCACGAGACCTGATATGGTAGTGATTCCATTCTCCGTGCGGAATTCGACGCCAACACCAACCATATTCCCAGAAACAGAAGTCAGTAAGTCCTGATACTGGTGATTCAGGAGAACTTCCGAGTAACAGTCCAGCGTTAGAATGAAACCTAAAAGGCCATCCAGAACGAGAAAAGAGGGATTCTGATTAAATTTACTCTTAAAACGGCGACTGATTTCCACCATGGCATTCTGTAAGTCCGTCTGATTCTGAATCACGCAACTCCGCGAAAACTTAACCATTTCCTGCCGAAACTTCTCCACTTCCGTTTTCCGCCAGGTCGGCAAAATACGGTCACAGAATGTACTGTTTCCCAGTGCGATTTCCATACAGCAGATTTCTCGATAAAAAATATCACTGTACGTCATCTGGTGCACATAATTCGAGCGAAAAATACGCAGAAATTCCTCTGAGAATGCCCGCGTCTGGAAGCCGTTCATCCTTCCAACCGCCTCAATATAAGAATCCATGGAATAACGCTTCTGAATGTCACACAGTACGCGTGCCCGCGTGTAGTGAGACTGCAGAACTTCCGAGGTCGGAACCGCTCGAAACGCACTTTCATAGTGCATCAGAGCATTTTTCCAGCGACATTCCTGCTCAAGTCGTTTTCCGTCACGGATAACCTGCTGAATCCAAGATTTCAGCTGAATATCCTCCTCTGCCTCCATTTCAGCTTCCGCCGGTATTTCAATTTTCGGCCCCTCCTGCAGGTTCACCCTCTGTGTATCAATATTCGGCGTCCCAACACTCCGCGTAGAAAGGTTCTGCGTGTCTATATTCAGCGTCCCAACACTCCGCGTAGAAAGGTTCTGCGTGTTAATATCCTGAGTATCCGCACTCCGTACTGGGACATTCAGCGTTGAATAAGTTGCCGAAACATTTCGCGTCGGAGTGGAAATTGTCGGAACAGTAACTGTGGGAACCGTTAATGTCGGAACCATGACCGTTGGAATCGAAGCAGATAAAGTTTCGATTTTCGGTCGCGCAACCTGTAACGCAGTTTCCTCCGTTGCTCCTCTACCTTCCACTGCCGGCATGGCTCCAAGAATCAACGCTGCAAAAAAAGTAATCATGCGCCCTCCCTGTTTATGAAAATTGCGGATTCAATCCTTCCGAATCCACACTTCTAGTATAACTTATTTTTAGAGCGTTGTCAAATTCCGACAATGTGATTTTCAGGAAAAATCCATACACTCGATTTAAAGTGTATGAATTATTACAATTATCCGGCCCATTATAATTATTTCAAGTCATTTCCTTCAAGAATACGTCACTTCTACTAAAGTCCGCAGCATCTCGCCATTCTCTCTATTTTTACAATCTTACAGAGAACCTAAGCGGAATTTTATACCATACCAGATATAACCCAATTCAGACTTAATCAGTGATGTGATTACTTAAAGAACGTTCCTGAAAACCAGAACCACAGAAGCGGAGGCTGAATAAGTCACATTTTTAGGAGGTGACATGCGAGACGCCACCTCCCAGTTAATCAGCGATTACAAAAGAAACTGTGGTTTCATGAAACGCTCTTTTTCACGACATTCCTACTCCGCCAGCTCCTTCTTCAGCTCGTCTACCAGCACTCCGAAACGCTCCAACGCCGCGCGAACGGGTTCCGGCTGGCTCATATCCACACCGGCGCCGATGAGCAATTCCAGCGGCTCACGCGAACATCCTCCTGACAGAAAACCGAGATACGCGTCTAACTCCGTTTTTCCGCCATGAAGAACTCGTTCCGCCAACGCAATCGACGCCGACAGTCCAATCGCGTATTTATAAACGTAAAACGCACGGTAAAAATGCGGAATTCGCAGACATTCCAGTGCCAGTTCCTCATCCACAACGAAATCCGGTCCAAAATACAGTTCCAACAATTTCCGGTACGTTTCCAAGAAAAATTCCAGCGTCATCGGCTCTCCAGCTTCCGCGGCAGCATGAACGTCACGCTCGAATTCCGCGAACATCGTCTGTCGGAAAATCGTTCCACGAATTTCATCAATCGCCTTATTGATCAGGTTCAGACGCTGGCGCCGATCCGTCGAAATTTTCAGTAGGTGATCCAGAAGTAACTGTTCATTAAACGTACTCGCCACTTCCGCGACAAAAATCTTGTAATCACCATAAATATACGGCTGGTTTTTTCGCGTGTAATACGAGTGCATCGAGTGCCCTGCCTCATGCGCTAACGTAAACACGCTATCAAGCGAGTCCGCGCGATAATTCATCAGAATGAACGGAAAAGTATCATAACAGCCCGCACTAAACGCACCACTGTCCTTTCCACGATTTTCGTATCGGTCGCACCACCGGTCAACAGTCAGTCCCTGCCGAAGCGCTGAGGTATAATCTTCCCCCAACGGTTTTACCGCCTCCAGAACCATCTCGACACCCTCATCCCACGGGATATTCACTTCCGCGTCTTGGAACATGGGAACGTATGTATCGTACATGTGTAACTCATCCACCCCCATCAGCTTCCGACGAATTTCCAGATACTCATACAGTTTCGGCAAGAAATCGTGAACCGTCGTGACGAGATTATCATAAACCTCGGTCGGAATCCGTTCCCCGAAAAGCGCAGCTTCCCGTGCAGTAGCGAAATTCCGTACACGTGCGTAGTAAATATCCTGATGAACATTCCCGGAATAAAGCGACGCAAGTGTATTCTTGTGCGCGTCGAAAGCCTCATAATACTGTGTAAAAACCTGACGACGCACGTCACGGTTTTTCCCGTGTAATAATGCTCCGAAAGCCGCATGACTCAGTTCAAGCGTCTCTCCCTGATGTCCCTTAACCGTTCCGAAAGTCATATCAACATCCGTCAGTTGGTCGAACGTATTAGACGGCGTCTGTGACATTTCCGCCTGCATGGCAAGTAACCGTTCTTCCACAGCGCTGAGTGTATGAGGTTTTTCCTCGACCAACCACGACAGCCACAGCCGATATTCCGCGAGTTCCGGCGCCTCCAGATACCCTTTTAACACCGATTCTGGCAACGCGAGTATTTCCGGTGATAAGAAACTTTCCTCCTGCCCTGCCCGACTAGCGGCACTGACAAATTTCCCCTGTAGTGCCATGAAATCACTATTTCCCGCATCTTCCGCGACGCGTAGAAAAGCGTAAGTACTAAGCTTCTCACCCTGTCGGTCCATACTGAAGCAGAAATCAAGGCACTTCTTCACCGCCTCTGCTCCGTCGCCAAGTGTTCCCCGAAACGCTGCGTAACCGGAAATTTTCGTTTCCCAGTCCGTAAAATCACGTTCCCAGTCCGCCACACATTTATAAATGGACTCAACATTCCAACAATCTTTCAGCGCAACTTCACTCCGTGCGGGAATAGTCTGAATATTTTCCATATTCTCCATATCTTCCGTATTCTTCTTTCTTTTTTCTTTTTTCCATTTTCTATTAAATTTTCGGCCTCAAAACCGACATTCTTCTTTATTATATCCGTTTTATAATAAAATACAAGAGGTATTTCCAGAAACTCGCAGAAACTCGTAGAAATGATAGCCAAAGAAATCATTTCTGTCAAATTGTCACTGACACGGTAATTGCTATACATTGTCTTACGGAATAAAATTGTCTGTAAGATGACAGAAATTAATAATTTACCCAAAATTTACCAAAATCCAGATTTCAGAATCGAAATTTCAGAATGAGAGGTTGAAATGGCCAAAAAGAAGTGTGAGTGCGCTTGCGAGAAGAACGAAATTGCAATTCAGCCGTTAGGTGACCGTATCGTCGTGGAACGTGACGCGGCGCAGAGTGTCTCGACCGGTGGAATTTATCTTCCGGAAACCGCTAAAAACAAGCCGTCGCGCGGCATCGTCGCTTGCACCGGAAACGGAAAACTGCTTAAAGACGGTTCTTACGCTGAACTGCAGGTCAAGGCGGGCGATCATGTCCTCTTCCTCTCCTATGCTGGTGAGGAGTTTAAGCTCGACGGAAAAGAATACCTCTTACTCCGTGAAGAAGATGTCCTCGCAATTATCGGATAAGCATTTTTAGAATTTCCGATAAAGAACACTCCCCAAACGAAATAAAACAAGACTTCAACTCAAACAAGGAGATATAAAAATGGCGAAAATGATTGCGTTCGATCAGGAAGCGCGTGATGCGATGCGTCGCGGTGTGTCGAAATTAGCTCAGGCTGTGAAAGTGACCCTCGGTCCGCGTGGCCGTAACGTGATTATTCAGAAGAGCTTTGGTAGCCCGACCGTCACGAAAGACGGTGTAACCGTGGCGAAGGAAGTTGATCTGGAAGACGTCTACGAAAATATGGGCGCAAAAATGGTCCGTGAAGTCGCCAGTAAAACGAGCGACATCGCCGGCGATGGAACTACGACGGCTACTCTGATGGCGGAAGCGATTTTCAATGAAGGTCTCCGCGCGGTTGTTTCCGGCGTTAATCCGCTCCAGATGAAACGTGGTATCGATAAAGCGGTTGCCGACATTACCGATAAGTTGCACCAGCTCTCGATTCCGATTCAGACTGAAAAAGAAATGGCACAGGTCGGAACGATTGCCGCGAATAATGACCATGAAATCGGCGAATTCCTCGCCCAGGCGATGAGTAAAGTTGGTAAAGACGGCGTGATCACTGTCGATGAAAGTAAGTCGCTCGCCATGGAAGTCGAATATGTGGAAGGCATGCAGTTCGACCGTGGTTATCTCTCTCCCTATTTCGTCACCGACCCGAACACGATGCAGTGTGTGATGGAAGACGCTTACATTCTCGTTTTCGAGAAGAAAATCAGCAACATTAAAGATCTCCTCCCGGTTCTCGAAGCAGTCGTTCAGACGGGAAAACCGATGCTCATCATCGCGGAAGACATTGACGGTGAGGCGCTCACGACGCTCGTGATTAACCGTCTCCGTGGCTCGCTCCAGATTTGCGCTGTCAAGGCACCGGGTTACGGCGACCGTCGTAAAGCGATGTTGGAAGATATCGCCATTCTGACCGGTGCGACTGCCATTTTCGAGAACATCGGCAAGAAACTCGAAAACGTGACGCTCGAAGACCTTGGACAGGCAAAAAAACTCGTTGTCGAAAAAGATAACACCACGATTATTGAAGGTGCTGGCGACACGGAAGAAATCAAGGCACGTATCGCTCAGCTTCGCCGTGAAATCGGAAACGCGACGAGTGATTATGACCGCGAAAAGCTCGAAGAACGCCTTGCGAAACTCTCTGGTGGTGTAGCGAAAGTTCTCGTCGGCGCGGCAACTGAAAGCGAGATGAAAGAGAAAAAAGCACGCGTTGAAGACGCTCTGCATGCGACCCGTGCAGCAGTCGAAGAAGGTATTCTGCCGGGTGGTGGCGTGGCTCTGTTACGTGCCAGCTCGCAGGTGAAACCGGAAGGTCTGACGCAGGACGAACAGATCGGTTATCAGATTATCCTCCGTGCTTGCCGTGCGCCGCTCTCCCAGATTGCGACGAACGCTGGTAAAGACGGTGGTATCATCTGTGAAAAAGTCGCGGAAGCGGAAGGCAATTTCGGTTATAACGCTGCGACGGATACGTTCGAAGACCTCGTTGTTTCCGGTGTTATCGACCCGACGAAAGTGACTCGTACCGCGTTGCAGAATGCCTCGAGCGTTGCGTCGTTGTTGCTGACGTCCGAAGCGTTGATCGCGGAAAAGCCGAAAGCGGAAGCTCCGGCAGCTCCGGCTAGTGGTGACATGGGCGGCATGTACTAATCGCCATCGAACACCGATTTAACCTCCTTATCATCCCATTTAACCTCAACATCGTACAGGTAACACACCATCTAAATGGTAACGTATAAACGGTAACGCCTAATCGGTGTTGAGGATCAGGGAAATTTTAGGTAATTGCCAGAATTTCATTCGGAATTTTAGCAATTACCTTTCTTTTTCATTTCTTTCACTTCTTTTACTTTTTATTTCTTTACTTCTTTTACATACGAATCTGATGGCTTCTGCAACTAACGATGATATCTCATTTTAAGAGAGAAACGTTCTCATGATTCTCCTTTATTTTCAAGCATGTTCATCACCAACAGACACATCAATTCTTTCTCTTCCGGTTTAGAAAGCGCAATCATCAGCGTAATTGCAGCGAGAGCGTTGTTATCGATAATGAGCTGGTTCTGAGCATTTCTCAAAGCACCATTTTTGTCGAGAAACCAGACGAAAAGAGCAGCGGCAATACGCTTATTACCGTCTAGAAACGCATGATTTTTCACCACCATATACAGTAAATTTGCCGCTTTTTCCTGTAATGTCAGATAAAGTTCCTGCCCACTGAACGTCTGATAAACCGCTCCAAGAGCGGATTTAAACATTTCGTCTTTTTCGCGTCCGAACAGTTCGCTTTCTTGTCCGAATTTCATGGAATCCACAAACACACGTGCCTCGTCGTAGGTAAGAACCCATGAATCCTTCGTTCCTTTCGGTTTCGTGAAAGAATGATGGTCGTAGTTATCCAACTGGTCTAATCCACCAACATACTCCTGCAAAACGGAGGCAATTCCCGCAATTTCCGGAGTAGCAGACCGGGAAAAAACGTTAACAATCTGCCCCAGTTGCTGAAGTCGAGGTTGATTGATGACGACGCCGCGGAGAAGATACTCACGTAAAATGCGATTCGCCCAACGACGAAAAGATACGCCTTCCGCCGATTTTACACGGTATCCGACAGACAGAATCATGTCGAGGTTGTAATATTCAACTTGACGAACAACCTCTCGTGTCCCCTCTTTTTGAACTGTCGCAAATTTTGCGACAGTTGACAAGTCTGTCAATTCTTCCTTCAACGCATTTCCGATATGCTTCCCGATGGTCTTGACGTCACGTCCGAACAGTTCCGCCATTTGCTGACGATTTAGCCATACGGTATCGCCATCGAATTTTACATCGATATTCGTCTGCCCATCCTTACTCTGATAAATAACAATCTCATGTTTTGAATTTGTACTCATGTGAAAAAACCTTTCCAATATCGCACCATTGATACAATTCTATTGAATGCCGACTCCATTTAGGGTTGCGCTTCCTCCAGCAACAAATTTTTGGGAAATGAATACTAAATAATATATTTTTTATACATTATATATTCCCCTATCATTTTGTCAAGTATTCTGAATGCAATTTTGCACAAAAATGAAAATTTATCATAAAACAAGTATTCAAGTGTTTTACATTCCTAAATCTCTACGATTTACCGAAACGGATGAGCGTTTCATGATTCCCTCAAATTTTCTCGAAATTTCTGTAGAAAAGAATTGACAGAACATATGAAATCAGGTATAATTAACGAAGTAAAACTGTTTTATGTTGTTTACCCACCGTTTTTTTCTAACCATTTAGGAGTGTTTTATGAATCCACTATCACGACGCAGTTTTTTGGCGACTTCTGCTGTAGCTCTGGCGGTGGGAGGTCTTACTGAAACGAGAAATGAAGTCCGGGGCGCGGAAGAATCTGGGCAAATTGTGAATATTCCCGGTTTCGACCAGACGCGGACCGATTACGACCCGTTACAGAAGTGGGAACCGTATACCGACCGCAAGGTGCGCGTGGGAATTGCGGGTCACGGAGCGTGTAAGTTTGGCGTGCAATTCTATTTCCAGACACACCCGAACGTGGAAGTGGTAGCCGTAACCGACCTTTTTCCGGACCGATGCGCGGAAATGGCAAAAATTGCAAAGTGTGAGAAAACGTATCCTTCTCTTGAAGAAATGGTTAAGGACGACTCCATCGAGGCGATTTTCTGTGCTACGGATGCTCCTGCGCACGCGGACCACGCGATTTTGTGTCTCGAACACGGAAAACACGTCGCGACGGCTGTCCCTGCCTTTATGGGAAACGAAGAAGACGGATTTCGGCTTTTTGAGTGCGTCCAAAAACATCCGGAACTGACCTACGCGATGTTTGAGACTTCCTGTTTTCACGCAGACCTCTACGCGATGGAAAAACTGTATACCGCTGGCGTTTTTGGTCGGCTTATCTATACCGAGGGCGAGTACCATCACCCGCACATCTTAGGACACGCGCCGATTGCGTCCTATAAAGGTTGGCGCACCTTCCGTCCGCCACTCTGGTACCCCACCCACGCCTCGGCTTATTATATCGGCGTCACGCACAAAAGTCTGACGGAAGTTTCATGTCAGGGATTCGTCCCGTTCGACGAAGTGTACCGAAACCCCGACAAAAACGGGAATCCCTTCAGCATGGAAGTCGGAATGTTCCGTACCTCCGAAGGAGGAATTGCGCGAATTGTCTACTCCCAGTCACAGGGCGAGTACATCGAGGGTGGGCGCGTCCGTGGTGAGTTCGGCGGTTACAACGGTCGTTTCATTGGCGACCCAACGGCAACGAAACGTTATGAACAAGCGCTCGATAATGGTCTGAAACTCCTTAAATATGCTCTTCCACCGGGAGTTGAGCCGGGCGGTCACGAGGGTTCACATGGTTATCTCGGCCACGACTTCATTGATTCGATTCTCCGCAAGCGTAAGCCATGCGTAGACATTTACGATGCGTTGAACATGACCATGCCCGGTTTCTACGCGCACCGATCTGCCTTGAAAGATGGCGAAACGCTGAAAATCCCGCAGTTTCTGCGCAATTAAAGAAAAAAACAAACAGAATAAACACAAGAAGCAAGCGTTTGTAGAACGCGATTAAAAGGTTTTTTGGAAGAGGGGCTGGGAGAAACCTATTTTGCAAAAATGGTCTCTCCCACGAACGTCACTCCGCGACGGGGAACAAGTTCATCTCAAAATCGACGTAGTTTCCAAAATCCCTGAACGCAAAGGAGGAAAACCACAAGGTTCAAAAATAACATACACGCACCGACCAGTCCGGAAGTGCAATCGAGAATCCCGAATTGCGTACCTTGCGCACGGTAAAGCGAGCCGGATTTCTGGAGCGGAATTGCGGACGTTTCGTCATAATTCTGGGGCGAATACGCTTCCCACGTAATCTCGTCGCCCTGCGGTGTTTTCAGGAGAAAATGACAGCGACGCATAGGTTGGTCGTTAGAGTAAATATTCGTCTCCTCGCTCGACTGCAAAATCGCGGTTTCCGGCACGTCCTCCCACAACCGCCAGTCACGCATATCTACCAACAGGAAAAATACCGCTAAAAGTGGAATGATAGAAGTGACCGTCATGAACATCGGCACGATCAGAACCCACCGAATAATCCGAGCCAGATTCCGAATTTCAGGCGAATTTTCATCAATTTCAGGTTTTTTCATAAACCAAGACGCAAAAATCATCAACGCGCCGCCACCGGCAAAAACCGAGGAAACCGCGACGAAGACCATTAGAAACTCGCGTTCCCCGGCCTCCGCCACTCCAGTCAAAATATGCCACAACACGAAAAGAAACACGATTCCCGTCAGAAAGAACAACTTTCCGACTGTTTTCATTCCGTAATATAGAAAGATATTAAACATGATTCCTATCCTCTTGCACCAATGAAATCAGTGCGATTTTCACTTTCTTCATTCCTCTTCCAGTAAATTCCGTCGCAGAGCCTGAATTTCTTCTGCAGTTACGCCGATGGAAAGTAGGAAATTCTCGGTTTTTTCTGCAAGTGTCGCGCCGGGATAAGTCTTAAGTTTTTCGTACGTCTCGGAAATACTGAGTGAATCGCCCGCATGTCGGTTTCGGACGCCAAACACAGAGAAACTGGTGAACTCAAAATCCCGGAAAAGGTCTTCTTCCGCGACGCCTAACAGCGCATTGACGAAAAACGCCACCGTCCCCGTCCGGTCCGCGCCGCCCCAACAGTGAAAATAAATTGGGTAGTTTTTCTCGTCCGCCAACAGACTGAAAACTGTCCGATAACTTTCCGGGTGGTCGAACGCCCACAGGTAACTCCCAATCGGCTGATACACAAGATTCACCCCCTCGCCAAGCGGACTTTCCGTGATTTCCAGTGCCTCTTTCCGCGAACGAAAATCTAAATCGGTCCGAATCGCCAGCTCTTCCGTCATCGTCCGAATTCCGGCTTCCGAAATCTGAATTCCGTGACTGCCGTTCATCTCCGACCCACGAAACAGACAGCCCTGACGTACACGCTGACCGGAAGCAGTCATGAAACCACCTAAATCACGGACGTTATGAATTCCGTCCACCAGAATCGTTCTCGGCATGTCTCCGCGCGTTTTAAACGTTCCGGAAGCGGTCACGATAGG
>JAUNAI010000010.1:14579-35909 GCA_030527705.1 Planctomycetia bacterium
ATTTTCGGTAGGATTTACGTCAGAATTTCCCGCTTTTTCCTCCGTCGGCACAGCGGCCACCCTCCAGTAATATGTCTCTCCACGGAAAAGATTCCAGAGTTTCACCTCGCGCTTGTCGGCAGAAACCGTAACGGTCCGAGCGTCCGAAAAATCTGCTAGTAAACCGTACCTTACCTGAAATTCTTTCACATCTGGTAACGAGCATTTCCACGACAACACCGCAGGAGCACACTGATTTTCACGTCTTCCAGTCGCAAAATCGCGGATTTTCGCTCCTTCCGCCTCCCAGTACGTCACCACCTCCGCCGTACAGCAACAGACCGCCCTCTCCGGCGCCGTCAGCTTCAGCAACGCCGTCTCTTCTTCAGCAAAAACCGAGCCACACGTCAGAAAAATTAGTCCAATCAAGAAGCTGAAAACTGCGATTTTTGATTTACGTCGCATAATAATTCTCCGAAAATTGTTGATTATGGAAAAAATCGACCTTTTTATGGATTATACCCTCATTCAGACGATTCGTCAAGACAGTCATCATAAAATCTCGCCAGTTTCCACAGATTTCAGAAAGAATCAAGTAAGGTAATATATCCCCCAAAGAAAAGGGGCTTACAACTGTCTGTAAACCCCACGAATAACCACGTATCAGCCGACCGTTATTTTACGGCTTATTTTACTCATTCTATATCAATTCCATTTCATACTGATTCCACTAAAAATTCAGAGAAGGACAGTCCTTCCGCTCCTCATTTCAGCAACGTGAAATGACGATAAAGCGAAATTTTATAATGCGTCGGATATAAAATTCAGGAAAGGACACTCCTTCCAGCAGTCGTTTCAGCAACACGAAATGACGATAAAACGAAACAACGGGGAAATGAAATTTCATAGTACATCGGATATAAATATGTGGAGAATCTTAACATGCGATAAAATGTCCACATACCCAGAAATGTTCACCGTTCCATAAAGCGGTAATACACTTCATTTACCTTCAACATTTCCTTCAGTCGGAACATTTCGGTATTTTCATCAAGTACCACCAGCTCGACGCCGGCAATTTCCGCGAAATCGGCGATCTGCTCAACCGTTAAATCGAACGAAAATGCCGTGTGGTGTGTTCCGCCCGCAAGAATCCAGCCACCGGCCCCCACGCTCAAATTCGGTTCCGGCTTCCAAAACGCACGTGCAACCGGAAGTTTCGGAAGGTCGGCGGGTGGTGTCAGGACCTGAACTTTATTGACAATCATACGGAAACGGTCTCCCATATCGACGACCGTCGCAGCGATTCCCGGTCCGTCATGCGCGGTGAAAACCAATCGTGCCGGGTCGGCTTTCCCACCTATTCCCAACGGATGAACTTCAAGTCGCGGTTTTTCTCGACTGATACTCGGCGAAACTTCCAGCATGTGCGCCTGAAGAATCGCTCCGTCACCCTGAAAATTCAACACATAATCTTCCATAAACGAGGAACCACCGGGAAGACCGTACCCCATCACAGCAAAAAGTCGGACAAGTGCCGCAGTCTTCCAGTCTCCTTCCGCGCCGAAACCGTACCCCTCAGCCATGAGCCGCTGTGCGGCAAGTCCCGGAAGCTGATTCAACCCGTGGAGCGCGTCGAAGTTCGTCGTAAATGCTTTCGCCCCCTTGTGTTCCAACATTTTCCGAATCGCAAGTTCCTCCCGGGCCGCTTCCCAGACCTGAAGTCGGTCTTTTCCGTCCGCCTGAGCATTCGGAGCGAGTTCATACTCCGATTCGTAAACGTCCACGAGTGCCTGAATTTCCGCGTCCGTCACAGTCTCCATCAATTCCGCCAAGTCGCCAACGGGGACGTAATCGACGTGGAATCCAAAACGAATTTCCGCATCCACTTTATCGCCGTCCGTAACCGCGACGTTATTCATGTTATCGCCGAAGCGTAAAATCTTGAGGTTCTGCATGTCCGCCCAGCCAGCACAGACGCGCATCCAGGACGCAATCTGATTCTGTGTCGATTCATCCTCCCAGAATCCGACGACGATTTTCCGATTCAGACGCATTCGACTTACGATGTACCCGAATTCCCGGTCGCCGTGCGCACTCTGATTCAGGTTCATGTAGTCCATATCCATCGTGTTCCACGGAATTTCACGGTTAAACTGCGTGTGGAGGTGAAGAAGTGGTTTCTGGAATGATTTCAGACCGTGAATCCACATTTTCGCGGGGGAAAAGGTGTGCATCCACGTAATGACCCCCACACACTCCGGAGCAGAATTCGCGTCCCGAAGCTGCGTAGCGATTTCTTCCGAAGAATTGACCGTGCCGCGATAAACGACCGGAATCGGAAGCCGACCGGAACGATTCAGCTCGTCCACAATCGCCTGCGAGTGCGCGTCAACCTGCTTGACCGTTTCGCCACCATAAAGGAGCTGGGCACCGGTGATAAACCAAATTTGAGATTTTTCGTAAATATTCATAAAATTGGGAGTTAAGTGTTAAAACGATTTAAAATTCCTCTCTTATAGAGGGGTAGTTGAACTGCGAGTGTTACTAGGTACACGGGCGTTTTGCCCGCACTCTGAAGGAAAAACTTTTCTCATTTAATCCGAACGAAAGGTCCGCGTACCCAGTAATTCCTCTACTTTCGTTCCTAAATTATCCTACGAAGTACAAGTACGCTGCGAGGATTGCCGCGAGCACGAAGCAGGAGGCGACCACATCCACCCAGTTCCAGCTCTGGCGAGACTCGGCACGTTCCTCAGCACTGGTAGTGCCGTAGGTTAAGCCCTGAAGTCGCGTATAATCGGGGGCTTCCGTGCAGTAACTAACCGCAATCATCGAAATCAGACACACAACGAAAATCATCAGGCTATAATACTGAACGTAGGTGTTATTTACAATCCAGAGGAAAGAATTTTCCGGGAATTCCACACCAAGCGTAACGCTTGTATCCACCGCGAGACGGAAAATGCCAAGCAGAAAACCGATGGTCAACGCAGTAATCGCTCCTTTAGAATTCATCCGTTTCATGAAAACACCCAAGAAGAAAACTGCAAAAATCGGCGCGGCAATGTATCCCTGTACGCCCTGAAGATAATCGTACAGACCGTTTTTCCCTTGAATAATCGGAATCCACGCAAGCCCGATGAGTACCATAACGATTGTCGCTACACGTCCAATCCAGACGAGTTGCTGCTCGGAAACATTTTTACGGATTTTCTGATAAAAGTCCATGGTGAAAAGCGTCGCACACGCATTGAAAACGCCCGCCAGGGAACTCATTAGCGCGGAAAGCAGACCCGCCACAACGATTCCACGAATACCGGACGGAAGAACCTCACGTACCATCAGCGGAAATGCGCTCTGACATTCTTTCGCGATCGCGACTTGCGTACCATTTTCGGTGGTTACAAGGTGCGACATTCCTTCATTTCCGTAATATGCCAACGCAAAACAAATCATACCTGGAATAATAAATACGAAAACGGGCAACAGCTTCAAACATGCGGCAAAAATACTTCCGCGACGCGCTTCCCGTTCCCCCTGCGCACTGAGGGCACGCTGGACGATATACTGGTCGGTACACCAGTACCACAATCCGATAATGGGGGCACAGAAGAGCATTCCAAGCCACGGATAATGCGACCCCTGCGACTTGTCCTTGAAGTACCACGCCTGTTTCACAATTTTCTTGTTTTCTGCGGGGACGGCAACAACTTCACCATTTTCTGCCGTTGCGTCACTCACTGGTTCCCATTCAATTACCGGTGCCCATGTTCCTTCCACACCTTCCGGAAGCAGTGGTTTCCAGAGGTTAAACATGTCACGTCCTTCTTCCTTATTCGCACAGACAGCACGTAAATTCTTCCAACCGTCGGCAAGGGTTCCGTTTCCACCGTCGTATTTTCCGAGCGCGAAAAGACCGTAGATTACCACGAGAATCGAGCCACCAATAAGAATCATGGTCTGAAATGCCTCGGTATACGCAACCGCTCGCATTCCACCAAGCATCGTGTAAATCCCGGTCAGGACAATCACGAGAATCGAACCAATCCAGAAGCTATCCATTCCGAGGAAATTCACATCAGGGAGCAAGACGGCAAAAACTACACCACCCGCGAAAATACCGACCGCGATTTTCGTAACGACATACGCCGCCAGCGAGATAATCGAGAGAACCCAACGTGCGTTTGACGAGAAACGACGTTCCAGGAATTCCGGCATGGTAAACACTTTACTTCGCGTATAAAACGGAATGAAAACCCAAGCAAGAATCAACAGACACCATGCGTGAAGCTCAAAGTGCGCGAGCGTCACACCGTCGGTGCAACCGCTACCTGCCAGTCCGACAAGATGTTCCGAACCGATATTGGACGCGAAAATGGAAGCACCCACGATGAACCAACCGAGTGAGTTTCCCGCCAAGAAATAATCTTGCGTCGTATTTTTCGAGCGAGAGATAATCCACCAAGCCAGTCCGAACAGGAGCAGAAAATACCCCACGATGACGCCCCAGTCCAGAGACGTCAGGTAATTGGAAAGTAAAAATGATTGAAACATAGCGTTAATCAGGGGTTAGGGTAAAAATAATTAAAAATTAAGGTTAAAGTCCTCAGGCAGTCACTAAATAAGTGGCGTTTGGGAGAGACGATGCACTCGCAAGAGCGATTCCCCTCCTTTCAAGAGAGGTGGCGGACTCAGTCCGACGGGGTGTTCTGAAGTGGATAACATTTTCTGGGACCGCCCCACCCCGCCTATCGGCGTACCCCTCTTAAAAAGAAGGGAATTTTAAAGCGGATACGTCGGCTGAACTGTCAATTCTCCTCAGGACTCTTTTTTCTTCCGATATTCCTTAATGGTCATTCCAGTTTCACGCTGAAAAAAACGGCAGAGGTAACCATCGGAACCGAATTCACAAGCCTCAGCAATTTCATAAACCAGCATGTCGGTTTTATCGAGCAACTGCTTGACGCGTTCCAGTCGTGCAGCCTTAATTCTCGTAAGAACGGACACATTCAGCGATTCCCGGAAACGCACTTCCAACACACGGCGTGAAACGTTAACATGATTCGCAACTTCCTGCACACTCAGCGCAATCATGGAATTTAGTTGAATGAACCGGAGTGCTTCGGCGACTATCGGGTCATTTACCTCGGGGCGCATAGTTGATTCCCGGCACGCGATACTAATGGGCCCAATCAGGAAGGTCTTTTTCTCTCGGATTTTACCACGCATAAGACCGTCGAGAATAAGTGCCGCCTGATACCCGCCAGTTTCAGAATCTAGCACGACACTCGACATTCGGGGCGTACAAAGTCGACAGAGTAAGGGGTCATTATCCACACCAAGCACCGCGACATCTTCCGGAACGCGAATTCCATATTCCTGACAGGCGGCAATTACCTGCCGACCTCGTACATCCATCGCGGCCATCAACCCAATCGGCTTGGGTAATTTCTCCAACCACGGCCCCAACGCGTGAATTTCATCACTCCAACACATCGATTTCTGCGGCGGTTTATAAATGAAACAGTCGTATCCTGCCCGGTCGAGTTGCTGACGAAATCCGCGTTCCCGTTCCTTTGACCAGAGTACATCATTCACTTCGCCAACAAAGGCGTATTGCTCATAATGTCGGTCCAGAAGGTGTGTTGCTGCCATCTTCCCGACCTCGAAACTGTTCACATACACCTCACACGTGTTTCGAAATGGACCGTTCGGGTCTTTCTGTTCCTCATATAAATCAAGCGCGACGGTCGGAAGTCGGCTTTCGAGAATCGCTCGTGCCACCTCTGGAGTTTCAACACGTGCAATAATTCCAGTTGCGTCCCATGTTCGGACCTCTTCTAACTGCTGAGCTAAATCACCAGGAAACAGATGAAACGCCCACGGACCGTAAAGCCTCGCATACCGTTCAATCCCGGAAAGAATGGAGCGTCCCACTTCCCGTGAGGTCTCCACCAGCAACGCAACACGCGGAAGAGTAGGACGCGCATTTTTATGGGAAATTCGGTGAACGTCAGCCATCTTTTTCTTCCTAATTTCTTCTTTTATTTTTTAGCTGGAACGGTATATTTTCGTGTGCCTATAAGTGAAATTTTGCATTTGAAACGAGTATAAATTCACTTTTGCGCAAACGTTTTTTTTTATTTTACACCACCTCTCCTGTCCTGTCAATGTACTTTTGCGCAAAAGAAGCTGTCTTTTTGCGTAAAAATGAGAGATTTTTGCTATTCTCCCTCTTTTTTCTGTCCGTAATATGCGTTAGGACCGTGTTTCCGGTAATAATGTTTATCTCGGACATACTCCTCAAGCGCAGGAGCAGAAGCGGAAATCAGAAATGTATCTCGTGCCATCTGCGCGACCGCCTCGAGTGCGACAGCATTTTTCACTGCCTCTCCACCAGATTTTCCCCACGAAAACGGACCGTGTCCCGCTACCAGAACGCCAGGAACTTCCATCGGATTAAGTCGTCCTGTCTTAAAACGTTCAATGATAACGTAACCTGTATTTTTTTCGTAACCCTCCTGAACCTCTTCCGGGGATAATGGACGCGTAACGGGCACGGAACCGTAAAAATGGTCAGCGTGCGTCGTTCCGAGACACGGAATTTCACGTCGTGCCTGCGCCCACGCCACCGCACACGTACTGTGAGTATGCACGATTCCACGCTGTAAAACAAATCCCGGCAACGACTTCTGTAATTTCAGAAAGTACCGATACAACTCTATATACGTGGGTGTATCAGAGGACGGACGGTTGGTACCCTCTAAAACCTTCCCAGTCAGTGAGACCAACACCATGTCCGCGGGACGCATTTCCCCATACGGAACGCCACTTGGCTTAATTAAAAATGCGTCACCATCTTCTGTAAGCTCGCCGACGTTTCCCCATGTGAGCGTCACCAGCCCCTGCCGATTCAATTCCAGATTCGCTTCACACACGGATTCGCGTAGTTGTTGAAGATTCATTTTTGGACTCCTTCGGATTGTTTTTTCTTCTTTTAGGATTTCTTTTTCCTAATCTATTCTTTATTTTACACTTTTTTTCACAAAATTTCAAGCCCCGGTTGCCATTTTGCGTAAATAGATAACTCTTTTTGCGCAAAAGTACATTGACATTTTGCGCAAGTCTGTTATACTAGAAAATAGATGAATGAGGAAAGGGAGATGTTTTCCTCGTAACCACCCAAATGTATCCAGGGAAAAAAGAGTAAAAGGAGTGTTTTGACATGTCATCAAAACGGTTTTCGATTGGGGTCGATTACGGAACGAACAGCGTGCGTGCTATCGTGGTGGATTTAGAGGATGGAAGTACGCTCGGTGAAAGTGTTTTTCCATATCCCAGCGGTGAGGCAGGTATTCTTCTCGACCCACGAGACCCGAACCTTGCGCGACAGAATCCAGCGGATTACATCACGGGATTTCTCACCTCGGTAAAACGTGCTGTGGTGGCGGCGAAGAAGAATCCTGAAGTTGAATTTGACCCCGCAGGTGTTGTTGGAATCGGCATCGATACGACCGGTTCTACTCCGATTCCAGTAGATGCAGACGGCGTTGCACTCGCTCTGCACGAGGAATTCAAGAACGAACTTGCGGCACATGCGTGGCTCTGGAAAGACCATACCGCAGTAGAAGAAGCGGAAGAAATCACTCGATGGGCGGCAGCGTGTGACGAGAATTTCACCTCGAAATGTGGCGGAACATACTCGAGTGAGTGGTACTGGGCAAAAATTCTCCACTGTGTCCGAACCTCGCCAAAAGTCGCGGACGCCGTGGCGTCGTGGGTGGAACTCGCCGACTTTATCCCAGGTTACATCACGGGAAATACCGCGCCGGAAACCATGGCGCGTGGAATTTGTGCTGCGGGGCATAAAGCACTTTATCATGAATCTTGGGGTGGACTTCCGTCGCCGGAAACACTTGAAAAGCTCGACCCACGCCTTGTTCGATTCCGATATTCAACCCGTGCGACCGCCGTCGACCACCGTGCAGGAACACTGACCCCGGCGGTTGCGAAAAAAGTCGGACTTCCTGCAGGAATTCCCGTCGCTGTCGGCGCATTCGACTGTCACCTCGGCGCAATTGGGTGTGGCGTAAAGCCCGGAACGCTTGTAAAGACCATCGGAACCAGCACATGTGACATCATGGTCGCTCCGCTTGACGCTCAACTCGGCGATATTCCCGGAATCTGCGGAATCGTACCGGAATCCGTCCTTCCCGGCATGTACGGTCTGGAAGCGGGACAGTCGGCCGTCGGAGACATTTTTAACTGGTTCGTACAGTATCTTACACCGTCTGAATTTACGAAAAAAGGGAACGCTCACGAAAATCTCACCGCCCGCGCGGCGGCACTTGCTCCCGGAGCCACCGGACTTCTCGCACTCGACTGGAATAACGGAAACCGAACCGTGCTCGTTGATCAGCAACTCACCGGCTTACTCGTCGGTCAAACGATTCACACTTCCGCACCGGAAATCTATCGGGCGTTGGTAGAAGCCACGGCTTTCGGCGCACTAAAAATCATTGAGCGTTTCGAAAAACACGGTGTCCCGGTACGAGAAGTCATCAACTGTGGCGGAATCGCGGAGAAAAACGATTTCGTGATGCAGATTTACGCGGATGTCTGTAACCGCCCGATGAAAATCAGCCGTTCCTCCCAGACATGTGCGCTCGGAGCGTCCATCGCGGGTGCCGTAGTGGGTGGAGGTTATAAGACATTTTCTGCCGCAATCCGTAAAATGACTGGTGTGAAGGAAAAAGTATACCGTCCCCGAAAGAGTGCGGTACAGGTTTACGCGCGGCTTTTTGCTCAGTATTCCAAACTCCACGACGCGTTCGGAAACACCGGCGAAATGCTTCCTCTCAACGACGTGATGAAAGAATTGATTGCGATTCGAAGAGAAACTAGGTAAAAGAGAATATGGAGAATGGAATTTTTAAATTTTATATATGTTTTAAAATTCTCCATCTAAAACTCCGAGTAGCTTACCTCCCAATCACCTTTAACTTTAATAAAACGTTCCCAATCCAGATTTTTACTGGAGTCGAATTCATAGAGTTTTCATCCTTGTCCGGATTGGGACGTTTTTTTAATTTTTGTTTTTTTGATGTAGTTTATTTTGTTTTTACAAGGAGCCTTCCATGAAAAGATTATTTTCCCTCCTTTCTGCCACAGCGATGATGTTGAACATCTGCGTCGGCACTCGCCTCTGTACGGCAGAAAATTTTGAAGCAGTCATTCAGCCGCAAAAGACGGTCAACACGATTGACCCAAAAGTATACGGACACTTCCTCGAACATATTTATAACTCATGTAACGGTGGTTTATGGGGTGATTTGGTCTGGAACCGCTCGTTCGAGGCTGGCAATGCGAGCGGTTGGTCGCATGAGAATGGCGTTTTCACCCAAAAAGTTCCAGGAAACCAGGTTCTTCTTTTTGGCGATGACAGCTGGACGGATTATGAAGTAACCCTCGATGCCAAAAAACTTTCCGGAAAAGAAGGATTTTTGATTCTCTTCCATGCGAAAGACGAACAGTTCTACTGGGCGAATCTTGGTGGTTGGGGAAATGAACATAGTGCATTCGAATATGGTACGCTTGAAAAACGGAATGGTATCGAAAACCAGAAACTGGGAAAATTTGAACCGTTCAAGGAAAATCAAACATACAAAATTCGTCTTTCGGTTGTTGGAAATACCTATAAAGTTTTCGTCGACGGAAATCTTGCGATGGAAGTCACCTCCGAAAAGGGACCGAAAAGCGGGAAATTTGGTATCGGAACGTGGGACACTCAGGCAGAATTCTCGAATATCGTCGTCCGTAACGTGAATGGAAATGAGTTGGGAAACGGTAAAACACTGGTTCCACAAAGAATGAATGAGCTGAAGGTCCGCTATTGGAATATTGTCGGCAACGCGGTCGAGTACATTATTGGCGACGCGCGCAACAGCAAGAAATTCCTCCGTTTTGCCAATGCAGGAACGATTGGACAGCTAAATTATAAGTTCGTTGCGGGTGAAACCTACGATTATTCTTACTGGACACGTGGAACCGGAAGTGTCGAATTCCAAGCCACTGGTTCGGAAACACTCGCCACGAAAGTTAACTCTGCCGAATGGACGAAAGTTACCGGTTCCTTCAAAGTCTCCGCAGATACCGAGAAGGGGGAAATTCTGTTCTCCGTCGCTCCAACACAGGGTAAAATGCTGGACCTCGACCAGGTTTCCATCATGCCGCGTTCATGGAAAGAAAATTCTTACGGTTTCCGTCCCGACCTTCTGAAAGCGATTGCCGACATTCGTCCTCCGGTGATTCGTTGGCCCGGCGGTTGCTACGCTTCCGTTTACCGCTGGAAAGACGGTATCGGACCGCAGGATGACCGTGGCTCATACCCCATCGAAATCTGGAACGATGTGGACGTCAACTCTTTCGGAATCGACGAGTTTGTGCAGATGTGCCGTCTCGTGGGCGCGGAACCAATTATGGTCGTGAATATCGGTACGAAACCATGGACGGAATGGATACCAGAGCACGGTAAAGTTGATTGGACACAGGAAATCTGCGACTGGGTCGAATACTGTAACGGTTCTGTCGACACGAAATGGGGTGCCTTACGTGCAAAGAACGGACATCCAGAGCCGTATAATGTTAAATACTGGGAAATCGACAATGAAGTTAATCCTGAACACAATCCGTATCCTGAGTATGTTGCAACGTTGAATAACCTGATTCCCGAGATGAAGAAAATCGACCCGAATATCACCATCATCGCTTGTGGTTCATGGACGGGGGATTTAGACCAGTGGGACCGTGAAGTCCTGAATGGTGCTGGAGATAAATTCTCTTACCTCTCCACACACCGGTATGATAACCCGGACGGTTACGCGGTGAATCCTTACGAAAACCAACGTTTCTTTGAATCCCGCGGTGCTATGATTCGTGAATCGGGCAATACCGACGTTCGTATGTTTGACTCGGAATGGAACGCGCAATCGACGGACTGGCGTACCGGTCTCCACGCAGGTGGAATTCTGAACTGCTTTGAAAGAGTTGGCGACGTCCTTCACATTGCGTCCCCTGCACTCTTCTTGCGTCATACCAGCGCGGATGCGTGGGATAATGCGTTCATCAACTTTGACCACACGGGTTGGTTCCCGGCTCCGAACTACGTCGTAATGAAACTCTGGTATGACAATTACGCCCCGAATCGCGTAGTTATGCAGAGTAGCTCGCCGATTATGAATGGTAAAAACCCGCTCGTAAACGGAGTTGCGACGCGCTCGGAAGATGGAAAAACAGTCATTTTCAAGGTGGTCAATAACCAGATGGAAGCCGCCCAGGGCGTGTTGAAGCTCGACGGCGTGAACGTAAAGAATGCGTGTGCACAGGTGGTTACGCCTGAGTTGGCTGATGGTGAAGAGGTGAAAGCGAAGCTCCAGAAACGGAACACGCTTGCCGAGCCGAACGCTATCGCGCCAAAAACGCTGGAAACAAGCGTCAACGGAAATGCTGTGAAATTCGACCTTCCTGCGTTAAGTGCTGCCGTAATTAAGATTTCGGTGGAATGAGCTAAAGGCGTAAAATGAAAGAAATTTAAATCCATAGAAGGGGGGGCATTCATGTATATGTTACACGTGCCCCCTAAAAGTTATTTCATCTTTTTTTCAGAAACCACACCGACTTTTTCCAAAAACATTCTTACTTTTATTCTAGAGTATTAAAGCGACTCCGAGCAGAATTTATACCCGATGCACGATAAAATTTCACTTTCCCGTCATTTCGCGTTTTAGAAATGACTACCGAAAGGACCGTCCTTTCCTGAATTTTCAAGTGGAATCTGTATAATTCGGCCCTACAGTACATTATTAAGAGCAGAGAACTACCTATTTCAGGCATTCCTCCGCCTTCTCTGCGACCATGTCGGCAATAATCTTATACGCGGCTCCGTTCCAGTGATACCCGTCACCGGAAGCAAGATCGAGTTGCTCCACCAACGGCGTATAAGTATCCAGAATTTCGACATTTTCATCTTTCATCACCTGTTCCGCAATTCGATTGATGCGCATCACCATCGGATTTCGCTCGCCGAGAGCCTCCACCGGCTGTCCCGGAGCAGGACGTGCTGCCGTGTGCGGAGTAGTCGCAAGCCAATACAGTTTCGCTTCCGGCGAGCCGGCACGAAAACTACGCACGATGTCACACGTACGATTATAGATTTCCTCATCACTGACCTTATCCGGCGTCCAGTGCAACGAGTGAAGTCCGTTATTAAAGAAAATCATGTCGTACTGTCGATTCCCCGCCGCCGCAGTATACGCGACCGTATCGCACGTGTTACCGACGAAACCACAGAAATGATCAACGTAAATCCGTCCCTTCAACCGACTAATAAGCGCACCACGATAACCGATGGAAATCGAGTCGCCATAAATGAGAATGTGCGGGCGTGCTTCGTCGGTAACCGTCGGAGCGTCGATGACCCACCCTTTTCCTAAAATCGCACCGCGCGGTTCCTCTTCTTTCGGCTCGTGCGGACACACGTAATCATAATCCGCGCCGAAAACCTTCAGGTCAAGAATCGTAACATCTTGAAAAACACGATCCTTCTTAAGTTGTTCTTCACTACACCAACCGACCCACATCGGCTCCGAATTCGGAAGCGTCTGCACGAAACAGCGTCGCCCCAGATAATCATTAAAATAACAGGACGGGCACCCCTTCCGTACTGCCAAAATAAACGTACACGGCGCGTCGCCCGGCTCACGAATTCCGCGTCCTTCCGCATACATACCATTCACAACGAGCGTTGAGCCGAGTTGGACGTGGTCCCACGGAAGTTGCGTAACATAATATTCAAAACCGGTCTCATCTCCGATTGCGTGCTTGCGCATAAGCGAAAATGACGTGGAAGTGCGACGCGGTGCGCTACCAAATTTAGCGGTGAGAACGACCGTGAAATTCTCCATGTCCGGAAACGCCTCTGCCGGAATTGCAAACGCGTTGGTTCCGTTGAGATGAATCGTTCCGTCCGCCGACTGCGTAACCTCACCAACCGTCAGCTCAGGCGCGAGTTGCGCTTTTTTCATGTCCCACGTCGGTTCTTGAGCCACGAGTGTCGAGGAAAACATCAGAAAAAACAGGCAGAGGGTTAATGAAACAATCATTTTTTTCGCTATATTAAACGGATTCATTATAAGGTTCCTTTCATGATTGAAATGCAAGCATTAAATCCTTCTCACCCCAGCATAAATGGTTGCGAGAACAGAATCTCACCGGAATCGTCCGTCGCGAATGCTCTAATTCGCAGGAAAACGTGACGCGCGTAGTCTTCTTTCTCCACCGTGAAGGAAAGTTTCTCCGAGACCGTCTCGTGCACGACGCCCAACGCAGAAATAATCTGGAATTTTGCTGTCTTATCCGTCTCCGCGCTCAACACACCGCCGGTCATCTTTTCACCATCAGTTTCATTACCACTATCCTTAAAATGAATACTCTTGAAGTTTAGAATTCCACGTCCTTTTATGGCTCCATACCAGTTCCCCAGTCGATACGCTCGGAGACACTCATGAACCGTCATTTCTGGGACGAGCAGGACATTCACGCCCTCCGTGTACCCCCAATCCGGGACGAAAAATCCGAAACACTGGCACCCGTGCGACAGTGCATAATCCCAATGTTCTTCACTATAACTGTCACTCCACGGATACCGTTCCGAACTGCCCGACGACTGGTTAAACACCTCGATTCCCAGCACTCGCGGATCATACTCGAGCATTTCCATCATCAGGTCTTTTTTCAGACGGCTCCAGACAGGGTGATTAATTGTAAGACCGCCACCATCGGGGAAAATCAGACCGTCGAACATCTTCCGAAACGCCTCACGCCAAGGAAGACCGGTTCCAAAATTATATTTCCCGTTACTCATCGTCTTATAGTCGTTATGAGCGTCGAACGTCCCGGAAGCGTAGGCTGAACCCGGCGCACAGATGTGAACACCAGCATCCGTAAAGGAATGATGTTCCGCATTGGGAGCCTCTAGAACCCCTTCAGGAAGCGGCTCAAACGCCGGTCCGCCTTCTTTAAACGGGAAACTTCTCCGGAACTTTTCGTCCACCTGTTCAATCCACGGCGCAACAATTTCATTCCAGTTAAACGGTCCCTGCGTCAACTTCCCAGCACGCATTACCGGGTGTGTGTGGTGAAGTTTATAATAATTATACGTCATCTTCACCGCTGGACAGTAGGGCGCGGAAGGATAATAATTCGAGAGCGTCAAAAATTTAAAACCACGGTCAAGGTACTTTTGTAGTTCTCTCTGTCTGGTCGCGTGTCCGTGCGTGGTGGTGTGTACCTGGTAGGCAGTTTCCCACTGAATATCACGATACGGACACCGATTACGTTTCGGTATGGATTCCGCCTCTTTCACACTCTGCGTCTCCTCCGCATACGCATTGTTTTCGTGCATGAACGCTGCATAGCAACTCCCGGTTAAAGCCGAAACGGTCGCGCTTTTCAGAAAATTACGTCGGTTAAATGATACCATGAGAATACTCCTTATCTTAGAAGGTACGAGATGACGACGCGTTCATTTTCTACACGCCGGAACCTCACTTTCGGGCGGGTTATGTTTAAGTAGATACTGATTAAATCTCACTGGGTACGCGGATGTATCGTCCGCAGAAAATATTAAGCGTTTTGAGGCCAAATTTTAACAATTTACGTAAGTAGGGAAGAATTTATTCCTTAAAAACACTATTTTCTTCCTATGATTACGAACGATTCATCCGCATACCCAGTTAATCAGCGTCTACTTAAGGTTATTTATCGGCGGGTTTCTACTTTACAACTCGATAATCTGATATTTACGATTCCCCACGTTCAGTTTTTCGAGGGAGGTGAGCTGATGTAACCCTTCATTACTTTCGATACGTTCCTTAAGGTCGTGAAGTTCGTTTTCAGGTAACTGATAAACCATGTCGATACTAGCTTGATCCACAGCCAAAACGTCGGTGGAAGCCAGAATACCGATGTCTCTACATTTCGGTTCCTCTGCCTCTACTCCCACACAGTCGCAGTCCACGGACATACGGCGAAGTACGTTGATAAAACATATTCTTCCCTCGAAAAAATCACAAATCGCCTTAGCACTGTCAGCCATAAGTTCCATAAACAGAGCGTTATGAGCGGCAGCAGCCCAGTTTTGTGCCTCGGCATCTTTCAGCTTGAAGCCATGTACCTCCGCTTTACCGAGATGACCGCTTGCGCAACCGATGGCGATGTTCTTGCAAGAGCCTCCGAAACCACCCATGATGTGTCCCTTAAAATGGGTCAAAACAATCATAGAATCGTAATTCAGCATGTTTTTACCAACATGAAGCTCCTTTAGATGCTGTCCGCCTTTCACCGGAATAGCAACTTCACCAGGTTCATCCATAATGTCAACCGGGCAGAATGTCCAGCCATTCACTTTTAAGGTTTCACGATGTCCCTCAGTGGTGAAACGGTCACCATGATAAAGAGTATTGGTCTCTACGATGGCGGAATTGGGAACCTGCGCCTGAAACTCCTGAACCCATTCCCGAGGTAAAATATTAGGACCGTTCTTTTCGCCGGTATGGAGCTTAATTCCCACCTTCCCTGAAATGTTCTGGTTCACCTTCTGGTATAACTTCATCATTCCAGCAGCAGAAAGATCCGTAGTAAAGTAAACATTCGATACGTCTTCTGGGGATTCATTTTGATTCATGGAGCCTCCTAGTTCATCTGGCAATGTATGCCGAGAATGTAAATATTGAAAAAACATAGTTTTCGGCAGAAAATCAAAAAACTAAAAAATTCTACAGAAGTGAAACCATGCCTTTATTTTATTATATCTATTTATTGTATCACATTCATGAAATTCGTCAATACCATCATTGGAAAATTTTGGTGTTTACAAAATGACGAGCAAAATTCCTCCATGACATTCTCTCCTTTTCCCTTCCTCCTTTCACATAAAGGTACCATATGGTTCATTCCCTACTCTAAAAAATTTTTTCTATTGTATCATTTCGAATTTAGTCTACCATAACTCCCTCAAACAAACAATCGATTAAAACGTCTTAAGTCTACTAAAATACAGAGCTTGAGCGATTTTCTTTTTGAGTGTTAATAAAAATAACTACACAATGGGAATTGTATAGTTATTGGAGTAAATAATGAAAAAACAGATACGTATATTAAAATATCTCGTTTTCTTTTGCATCATTTCTTTCCTAATTTCTTCGCTCCGAGCGACTGAATGGACGGAACGTAACACGGACCGAATCGCGTTTCCTATCGGCGGAATCGGTTCTGGAATGTTCTGCGTTGAGAGAACTGGCACAATTTCCCATCTTTCACCTGAACACGGAATGAATTTCTTCCATGAACCCACAACTTTTGCTGCAATTCACGTAAAAGAAACGAAAAATGGAACAGAAAAAAGTGTAGGAAAAGTAGAAAAAGAGATAGAAAATCTCAACTTGCTTTCTCCCGCTCGAGTTCTTGAGGGACCGGTTCCTGAATGGAAGTTTTTCGGGATTCCCGGCTCAGGAACTGGCTCGACGGGGCGGACGTACAGACTCCCGCGCTTTCGAGAGTGTAAATTCACTTCGCGTTTTCCATTCTGTGAAATCGCACTTCGGGACGACACATTTCCGGTTGAGACACAGATTACGGGTTTCTCGCCGTTCATTCCCAGTGATGGAGACGCTTCTTCTTTTCCTACCGGCACACTGGACTACACGCTGAAAAACACGGGTTCGGAACCGCTTGAGGTCGTGTTTTTGTTTCACTCTCGGTATTTCATGGGTGGGGATAAAATCAGCGCGTTTCCGGCTGGTTTTCGACTGGTTGGACCTCGTGAGTGTGCCGTTTCTGTCATGAATCAGGAAAACGTCGCTGTAGACCACTGTTGGTTTCGAGGTGGCTGGTGGGACGCGTTTACCATGACGTGGAATAATATCGTCTCTAGAGCGGTGATCTCCAATCCGCCGGATGATGGAAAAGCGCCGGGAGACGGAAAGTTCACGTTCCCGGCGTTCGTTGTGTCATCTGTAGATAGAAAGCTGAAGACTTAACTGTCTACACGATTTATCCGATTTCCATTAACACAATTGGCTCGATTTATTTCCATGAACGCGCCGTACCTTCATGATTCCAACGAGTCCGAGTACTAGAAGTGCCCATGTTGCCGGCTCGGGGATGGTGTTCTCGTCACCACGGTAAAGAATCAACGAATTTCCTTGTGAAAATAGCATCCAGTCCTCCTGGAAATCCTCTGCAAGAAGAGAAGACCACTGAAACGGCACGTCTTGTGTAATCGCACCGGTTGCAGTGAGAATCGTGAAACTGTCTCCCACCTCTGACGTGTAATCGTCGGCGAGAAGCAGATTTAATGTGGCGTCTTTTGAGAAAAGAGCATTTCCCACGCTCAAAGTGCTGTAACTCTCCGCAGATGTGACAATTTCTTCCCACGTTCCAAACATTTCCAGATCTCCCGTAGTGGAGACGTTTTCCAAAATGCCAAGTGTACCGTCTGCGCCAACCGTGATTTTCCCGTTACCGAGACTCGAAGTACTCGCCGCAATGACATTTCCCGCATCAATGGAAAGTCCACCAGAAAACGTATTTTCTCCAGAAAGTCGCAGTGTCCCCACACCGGTTTTCTTTAGGGCACCGTCACCAATAATGTTGTTATTCCACTCAATCGTTTTTCCGTCGCCGATGTCGGTAGTGACGGTGTTTTTAAGGGAAATCGAGTGCCAGTTGACGGAAATTGTGTCGGAACCGTCGGCAGCGGTGGAAATTGTATTTCCGTCGAAGTAAACTACGCCACTGTCGTTGTTGATGTTAATATTTCCTTTCGCGGTAATGTTACTCTGAATGGTCAGAGATTTCGACCAACCAGCCTGGAAATAGCCGGTTTTCCCCGTTTCGATAAGAATCTTGTTCGAGATTACTGGATCCGTATTATTATTCTGCAGACCACCATCTGAAAGTACCACATCGCCACTTCCGAGACCGTTATCCTTACTGACCCAGACCATTCCACCTTCGATGCGGATTCCACCTGTAAACGTATTTTCGTTGTTGAGCGTCAGTGTCCCCGAGCCGGTTTTCTTCAGAGAACCATCGCCGACAACTTTGTTCAACCACGCAATTGCTTTTCCATTACCAACATTCGTGGTTACTGTATTCTCAATGGTAATTGACTCCCAGTCGACGTAAATCGTATCTTCCCCGTCAGTAGCGGTAGAAATCGTGTTTCCATCGAAATGAACTGTACCACTGTCGCCGTTGATTCTTATGTCTCCCTTAGCGGTAATGTTCCCTTTAATGGTTAGTGGCTGATTCCACCCTGCCTGAAAATAACCGTCTTTATCCTTCTCAATGATAATATTGTTCGAGATTACTGGAGAGGAACCAGCATTATGGAGGCGACCGTTCGAAAGAATGACATCACCGGTACCGAGGCTGGTGTTCTGACCGACGCGGACTGTTCCTTGCTCGATTCGGATTCCTCCCTTAAATGAGTTGTCACCTGCAAGAGTCAGGATTCCGCTCCCGGTTTTTAGGAGTTGCGAAGCATTCTCCGCAGTGACGCCCTCCGCGTCGATAATCGAACTATTCACTCCTACCTCTGTAGAGATGTCGAAAGTCTGCTGACTGTTTTCGTTATTTTTTGCGCCAATTCGGAACGTTAGAGAGTTTTCACTCCACCAGTATCCAGTAGAACTGTCGTCAATTTTACACGTACCGAGCGTTCCTCCCTGCCAATCGAAAAACGTCCGCGAGGCATCCTGCCCCCAGAAACTGCCGGCAATGTTAATCCGTCCACCGGAGAGAATCATGTTCGCGGTTCCACTTTGTCCGAAATCGATATTCCTCACGTTTACCGTGCCTGCGGTCTGGACATAAACCGTTCCATTGTCCCAGAAATCAATGTTTTGGTTCACATTAACTGTTCCACCTGACACACGCAACTGACTTCCCTCGGTCCGGACCCGGATATTCCTCGCGACAGTCAGCGTTCCCGCTTTTATGTCGGCGATGCCCGTTCCTTTAATACCGTCCCAGTCCGTCCAACCAAGAGCCAAATCTTCACCGTAAATCGTGGCTTGTGCACTCGCGCCGTTCATTTCGAACGTTCCAGCCCCTCTCTGACCAATGATGAAATGATTGGAGTTGTCTTCTGCGTTTCCAACGGTCAGCGTTCCGCCCGTCATCGTGTAACTTCCGGAAGTACCACCACCCGCGATGCTGGTCCAACCTGTGGTGGTAACCGAGCCACCATTTTGCAGGAACGAACCGTTGTCGCCACTGTTTCCGACGCGGAATTCATGTGCAGTCAGACGCCCACCATCGTTCATTTCGAGATTAGCGGTTCCAAAATTCAAACTGCCGATGGAATTTAATTCACCATTGATAAACCACTGGCCGTCAATTGCGCCATTATCACCAGTGGCTTCAATTTTTCCGCCACTCGAAATCGTGACTGTTTGACCGTGCGAAACACGAGGGTCGGCGTTGGTGTCCATCGTAACTGTGCCGTTGATGGTGAATGAATCCAGATCTCCTGTGCCAGGCGTAAACGTCCCCGGGAGGGTTCCGTCTGCGTCAGTCCATTTCTCTTCTCCCCAATTTCCACTGGTTTCACTCCAGAGGTAATGGGTCGGAAGGTCTGCATAGGCGGTTCCCGTTAAAATAACCAAATACATTCCCATCATCTGCCAAGTAATTCTCATACCATGTAACTGGTGGGAAAATCGTTTCATATTATAAGTTGCCATCTTAATTCTCCTTTGATGATTGTCCCCTCACAAAGAGCCAGGCAGTGTGCAATAAAGCTAAAATTTAAAACCAAAATCTCATAAAACAGAATAATATTTATTTTAATCCACTCGTATAATTTGTCAATTCACTTTTGCGCAAAATAAATTGTCTTTTTGCGCAAAACGGATCATCTTTTTGCGAAAATTGATAATTTCAGTCTAAAAGTTCATGCTGATGAACTGAGAACACAGGCAATTCGGCACGATTCTGGTAACGCGAAGACTGACGTAGGTGTGCGATAACGGCTCGAGTTTTACCTCGACAGTCTCCACCTCAATAACATTCCGTAGGACGCCTGTAATCTAATGTCTGCCTCTGAGACCCTAATTCACTAAAACATGATGTTCTCGATTCCGACAGATATAAAAACCCGTAACGAGGAATACTGCCTGACAGTGTATCTCATCGAGAAATCGCGATATACGATTGGTATAATTTTCGATATCGCCTAAATTGTGTGATTCCTTTTTAGTTTTACAGAAATAACAACTCCGAAAAGTACGTTCCGGGATATCCGTGACACCATGAAGTCTCAGTTTTATCTCGGAAAGGATATTTTATGAAATTTCATGTTTAAGACAATTTTTCGTTGCCGAGGTCACTTTCGTGTGGTGTCTCTGCTCAAAAAGGATCACACCTCTGGCTTAAAACATGAAAATGGAGGGCTGGTTTTTAAACGGAATACTACAATTGATTTTCATCTTTTTTCGATAGAATCTCCCAGTACTCCCCCCCGAACTCGATGAGTTCTGCGACAGCATTTCTATAAATTACCCCCAATTTTAGGTTAAAATCCTCTGCGTCCAACCTTTCATGATAACTTTTTTCAACCAACATTGCTAGATATTCCAGTTGCCGCTTGTTCAGAATTCCTTTTTCTGAAAACAATCTTTTTTTCTAAAATACTCTAAATCTACTATTGACGAATTCCCCGAATTTGGTACAGTGAAAATGAAGATATGGTTTTACTCCTGTAGCAATTTTGTGCTTCACTTCTATATCTTATAAAACCATACCTTTTCTAATATTAAATTCTCCGAGAGACAGTTTTTAACAAGATAAACCTTAAACTGTAGGATTTGTGTTTTTTACGCTTTGATTTTGTTGTTTGCGAGCATTTAAGAGATTTTTATGATATGGAGCAGAACGGTAGTGTGCCTGTTTACTTTTTTGACACTGACTTTAACAGCATGTCATGAAGTACCGTCGGAAAAGAATGATTTTCAAGAAAATGAAAATAAAAATAGAATCGAGAGCGAAAATCAAGAAATCGTAGTCGCGTCGGAAGACCTGTTCTTGCCTAAAATGAGCACTCTGGTTCAGGAGACGGCAAAATCTTTGGTGAAAAATCAAATTGAGGTTTTCACCGTTGCTGGGTTGGTGGACGCGGTGCAGAACGCGCCTGAAAATGGTGAAATCTTTCTGCAACCGGGAAATTATCAACTTGAAAACCCTATCGTTTTGAAACGAGACGTAACGATTCGTGGCACTTCTTCC
>JAUNAI010000494.1 GCA_030527705.1 Planctomycetia bacterium
AGAGTGGTCTTTTTACCCAGAGCGGTTTCTACCTCTTTGGTAATGCTTTCTTTCACGGCGGCGGGCACGTTCTGCCCCACCGTTTGATCTACTACGGCCACCAGGGCGGCCTTATCATAGCGATCTACCTTCAGCCAACTGATTGAATCATTTGATATGCCGAATAGTGAAATCGTAATCACCAGAACGGACGTGGCCCAAATCGGGATGGGCGACAGAATCCAGAACAGCGCTGCCATCACGAACATGGCAATTACGCGCACTTCTATGGGATTTAGTGTCAGTCCCCATGATTCAAAGGGGAGAAAGAAGACACTCCCGGCAAGGACGAGGCAAATCAGGGCCTTGAGCAATTTACTCTGTGTGTCGGACATAATAAATATGTGTGGTTGTAATATGGGTGGTCATCTCGGCATAGTATTTCTCTACAGAGATGAGCGCGCAGAGGGTACTCTCTCTTTCTGAAATGGAAAGCCTAAAATGAGTGCTAAATGGCGCGTTGGTTAATTTTTAGCATCCCATGGTAAATTTCATGAGCCATGGGAATAAGAAGCGCGGCGGCGGCAAGGAAGAGACCGGATGAGCTTTTATTGCTCCCCTAAGATGCGCAATTTATTAATGGCTCCGGAATGTCCCTGTTGAGCCGCTTTACGGTACCACTCTCGGGCGCGGTTCAGGTCTTTCGGCAGCAGGGCGCCGTGTTCGTAGCAAAAGCCCAGATTGTATTGCGCCCCGGCATCGCCGTATTCCGCAGCCAGTTGAAAACAGGCTAGAGCCTTACGGGAGTCCGTTTTTACGCCCACCCCTCTGTAATAGCATAAGCCCAGATTACATAGCGCGCGGGTGTCGCCCTGCTCTGCGGCTTTCTCATACCATTCTACGGCGCGGCGCGGCTCCGCTTTTATGCCTAAGCCGTGTTCATAACAAAGCCCCAGATTGAACTGAGCCTCGGCATGCCCCTGCTCTGCGGCGCGGCGGTACCACAGTAGAGCCAATTTAGAGTCCATTTCTACTCCCGCCCCGCAAGAGTAACAGTACGCCAGCTTACACTGGGCAGAAGGGTGGCCGGATTCCGCAGAATCACCGTAATACTCCACCGCATTAGTAAAATCCTGTTCTACCCCTATGCCTCGCTCATAGCATATCCCCAAATAGTACAGCGCAGCCATGTCGCCGCTGCGCGCCGATTGGTGAAACCAAACTACGGCGTGCGCGGGGTCTCTCTGAACGCCCAGACCATGAAAATAACAGATGCCAAGGAAGAAAGCCGCCTTAGGGTGTTTGCGCTCCGCCGCTTTTTGAAACCACTTGAATGCTTCCGCCGCATTGCGTTCTACGCCGCCTTTACCGTCAAAATAGCATCCCGCCAACTGAAATTGGGCTTCCGCATCGCCCTTTTCCGCCGTGGGCAGGCACCGCGCGTCGTCATCCGCCGCAGCAGGCAGGCAGAGCATCAACGCCGTCAGAATGCTAGCACGGTTCTTCTTCACGAACTCCTTTTATATGATAAGTGCGCCGGCGTCAATGCTTGACGTTCCGTGGGGCGCGGCTTGTTATCTTTTTGTTACTCTACGTTACCTGTATGTTACTTAATAAAAACGCTTTATATAGTATCATACAAGTATGAGCCTGCACATTAAAAGCACGGAAAAAGTCAGATTGGAACTGGACCTGCAACGTAAAAGAACCCTTGCGGGGGCCATAGCCGTCACCACGCTGGGCGTAACGCTGATGGCGGTGTTGTTTTATTTGCTGAAAATCTTTATTCCCGTTCCGGAAGAAGTCGATATTATTGCCTACACTTCTCCGGATAATGCGCCGCCCTCCGTAGAACCGCCCACGCCGGAAGTTACGCAACGCCCCTCTTCCAACACCG
>JAUNAI010000495.1 GCA_030527705.1 Planctomycetia bacterium
GACGGAATCTTCGGAAATAGCAGAACCATAACGTGGTTTCACCTCTGCAAGCGTCACGGAATTTCCAGAAAAATCGGCTGGATTCCCGGAATTTCCAGAATTCCAGTGAGTCTGCGTTCCGGAAATGGAACCATTCTGGGTTCTGGGAGTCCGACGGCCAAGCGTGTTACCAGCGGTTTCATCCACCACTCCCACGGGTGACGCGAGGCGCTGGGGTGACACATTCAGAAGTGGCAGAGAATTCTTTTTCTCCATGAACTCGAGTGTCGGAATTTCCTGATTCCAGTTATCCAAGTCACTTTCATAAACCGGCTCCTGAACGCGAGATAGCGCATTTTGAACCGAGTTTTGTGAATTTTGAGACGTTATATTCTGGGACATTTCAGGATGGCCGGAAACCTCCTCCGGTGCCATTCCCGGTAGAGAAATCGTCGAGGGAACTGGCGGAAGCTCCGCATCTTCCACATCTTCTAAAATCCCATCATTTTCCGTAACTGCTACGTCCAGAGCGTCACTCTGACTGGTTTCCAGAAGTATATCCTGACTGGTTTTCTGTGTTTCTCCCAGATTAACGCCCTGTCCGTCATTCGGAACGGTATTCTGACTGATATTCTGACTGACGTTCTGTCCGACAGAATTATCAGGAGAAGCGAGAATCGGATCACTTGACGGCGGCAATTCCGTGGTTTCCTCACCCCAGACCGGTGGCGCCATACTCTGAGAGATACCTTTTTCCGCGTCAATCGCCGGAACATCTTCCAGAATAATTATGTCATCCGTCGCCAACGGAGCCTGCATTTCAGTTACGTTCTGCGTCTCTGAGACGCTCTGCGCACTCGGTACGTTCTGAATATTTCGTGTGTTCTGGAAATTCTGAGAATTCTCATTCTGTGTAACTACCGTATTCGGCCTCTCTCCCATTTCCGGCTGAACATCTTCCAGAATAACAGCGTCCGGAATTTCATTCGTGTCAGAAACCACTTCCGTCGTACGGTCCACTCCATAAGAAGGCGCGAACGGAGGTTTTTCCTCTACTGGTTCACCATAACTCCGAATTCCTGAACTATTCTCAACGCTCCGTAAACTGGAACTTGCCGACGCTTTCTCGGACGGCAACTCGACTTCTTGTTTCGACTTCTTCTTTTTTCCGAGATTCGAGAAAAACTCCGTTACTGGATTCCCCTTTTTCGGTTTTTCCACGTTATTCTGGGGAACTCTTACCGTTTTATTTCCAGAAACATTTCGAGAGGAAGCCTCAGAAACATTTCCGGAAACACTTCCTGAAGTATTCCTAGAAACGCTCCCTGATGAATTCTCAGAAACATTTCTGGATGGATTTTCTCCGTATTTTTTACTCCCTCTATTTCCCCAGAAGGGTATTTTTTCCGATTTTGAATTCTCTGACGAATTTTCTGCTTCGGAAACAGTCGTTCTGTTTTTTTTCGGCAAAACGCTCTTCGCGCCAACTTCACCAGCCGTTAAAACGACCGCGAAACTCGCCAAAATCACATACGTCACGATTTTTTTCATCATTAACTCTTTCATCGAATCACCCTTTTTCTAGAGGGAAAATAGCCTGTATTACATATTTCGGGTTTTCGATTGTTAAAATTAAGTAAAATATGCGGATTATGTGGAAAATTTGTGTTATAGTAGTTATTATAATAAAAAATGTCGTAAATGCGAAACGGACATCAAAACAGAATGGAATACCTAGAGGAAAAAAGAAAGCAAATAAGAATAAAAACGAAGAACGGAAATGAAAATAAAGAATAAAATAAAGAAGAGAATGAAAAGAAAAAAAAGAAGAGAAAATTACTTGAAAAAAATAAGGTGTATTAACGAAAAAAACAAACGAGAAAAAGAAACT
>JAUNAI010000143.1:0-9499 GCA_030527705.1 Planctomycetia bacterium
GGATACTTCACGGTTTTCGTCACCTACGGAAAGAAAATGGGGACGACGGAATGAGCCGTATGTGGCGGAGTACGAGATGCGGACGTTTCCGTGTGGAGAACTGGTTGAGAATCTACGGCAACGGTTACAGGAAATCCGTGTACGACGGAAATCGGTGAAACAGGGGAAATTCGCTCGTCCAGTGAGTCGATTTCGGATTTTTGACGCGGCAACTCCGCGAGAGTGTGAGGCGTTCGAGACGCTTCTGAATACCGCTTATCAGGCGTTTCGGTGGATTCATGAGTTTCAGGACCCATTTACGCCGGAACATGAGGATTTACTGAGGGAATATGCGACGGTTGGTGCATCGACACTCTGTATTTTACGGACGTTAAATCGGTCGAAATTTCAGAAAGATTATCCGGACCCGGAACTGTGGGAGCAGGGCTGTGCCGTGTTACGTGCTGTGAATGAAGCGGTAAGTGGGGAAATTCCGTATTCTCGCCTGGAAGGATGTATATCTGAAACGTTGATTTCACGAAATGCGAGTACGTTACGAAAATTAGACCAGCGCCAGAGCGCGTCGCGACTGAGAAACCGACTGAGGGAGCTGTTACGAGATATCGCGGAACGGGAAGAATTAACCGAGTCGGGAAGTGGTATTAAAACAGAAAATCAGGCTGAAATTGGGGATGTTACGGAGATTGCGTATAGAGAATTTACGAGGAATCCGAGAAATATAGAGAAGTCGGAAAAGATAGAAAGTCCTATACTGCGTTCGGATAGGGAAATCTGGGCGGAAATCGTTCAGGTAACGACGGAATTGGGAATGAAATTCGCAGAAGCATGGGATTCTGAGTTTTTGATGTCGCAGTTTCAACCGTTCTGGGAGGAAATGCCAACTTTCGTGGAAGAAGCGGAGGAAACGGAGGGGGCTGAGGTAGATTCCGTATCGGTTACGGAGACTGTCGTGCTTGCGACGCCGTTTTTCTTGCGCGTTCTGGCGTCGTTGGAAGATCAGAACGCTCAGCAGGAGCAGGTTTTTGGAGAGACGGAGACGCTTGATTCAGAAATTGCGCAACGACTAGGACCGGATGAGCTTGAACTGGTTTTAAAGGTACGTCGAGCATTTCAGGGAACACGGATGGTCTTCATCGGTGGTGTGCCTCAGGTGGGAACTCGTCGGCGTTTCGAGCGTTTTTTCGGTGTGGAACTAGTGTGGGAAGAGTGTAAACACCATTATGGCTTCGACCGTTTTCGTGCGTGGATACGGAGTTCGGATGTGTCGTGTTTCCTCGTGAAAAAAGCATGGTGCTCGCACGCTCATAATCAGGAACTGGTACACGAAATTCTACAGGCTGGCAAAAAGTGCGTCCGGCTGGGGAATGAGAATTATCCTATTCCGATTGCGCGGCGGATAGTGGAACAGTGTTTACAGGAAGAGATGTAGTAAATTGGTTAAAATTAGATTACAGGAGTGAATCATGGAACTTTTTGAAGCGTTGAAAACCCGGCGGAGTGTGCGTTCGTTTAACGGCCAGCGGATTCCTGAAGAGGATATTCAGAAAATCATGGAGAGTGGTACGTATGCGCCGTCCGCGTTGAATGCCCAGCCATGGCACTTTATTGAGGTGGAAGATTCCACGAAATTCGGCGATTTAATGCATATTCATCCGTATATTTCATCGTTGGCGAGTGCGTCACATGCAATCGTTCTCTGTGCGGATACCGCTCTGGAAAAAGCGCCCGGAAACTGGATGTTGGACTGTTCGGCTTGTATTCAGAACATGCTTCTCGCGGCTCACGGTCTCGGTTATGGTGCTGTCTGGGCGGGGATTTATCCTGATTCCGGCCGAATGGAGCGGTTTCGCGACTATTTTAAGTTGCCGAAAACGGTCGTCGCACATAGTATCATGGTTATCGGTTGCCTGTCGAGTCCGTTACCGGTCGTGACGGATCGGTTTAAGAGTGAGAAAGTGCACAAGAATCAGTGGTAAGCGGAATCGTCGAGAAAACTGGGAGCACTGATATTGAGAGGCGGCGTGTTTTGCGTCGCCTCACAGTTTTTTTGCGTTTACTTCATGTTTTTTGACCGACTTACTCCATGACGTGACTTTTTTTCCGCCACGGCGAGTCTTTTGCGGTCCACTCGGTTTTAAGTTGGACGGCTTGACCTTTTTTGTCAATTTTTACCGTAATTCCCGACGTTTTCGGATTGCCGTAACGGGGAGGAATCAGATAGCGCATTCGATTTCCGTTCACCTCGAAAGCCTGAATTTCTACTTTATATTCCCCCAAAGGGCAACCGTCCGTTTCTTCATAATTTCCCAAGACGAAATTTCCATTTTTGTCGAGAGCCGCCTGCGCGGAGCGACCGCCAGCGGTGGGCATGAACCGCACGTACCCCTGAATTTCCCCCTCCAACGGTTTTCCGTCCACCAGAACGGTTCCTGTCACTGGCACACGGCGTGGGCGACCGTCACAACCAGTCAGGTGGATGAGAAGAAGAGCCGCGAGCAGTAAAATTGCCGTCGTTTTGATAAAGTGAAATGAATTCATAATTCCCTCTTAATTCCTTGAAGTCGCCTCGCCTTCCGCGCGCGTTGATAAATAGCGGTACGTGTCGATGTCGATTCCCTCGGCGATAAATTCCACATGACCATCGCCGTACAAGAAATTAGCGCCGCTGGGGTGTTCCGAGGCGAACGCGCCGTTCACTTTCGCGCCGTACAGATTCAGAGTGGAACCAGTTCCAGGGGGCGTGTTGACCGGATTATCCGTCGTTCGGAAACAGGTTTCATGTCGGTTTCCTAGAAACCACAGGCACCGCGAGTCGTCCGTGTCAGACTGCACCACTTCGCCAGCAAAAAAAGTCTGGGACATTCCATCCTTAATTTCGCATAACGCCGTGTGTTTTATATAGTAAAAGACACCGTCGTTTTTGTATTTCGCGTCGTTGGAGAGAGCGCCTTTCGTACCTGCGCAGGTCGCGTAACAACCAGTTCCGTAACCGCCAAAACTGTCGAGCGTTCCCTGATTTAGTCGCGTCGCAGTCGAGGACGGACACCAAAAAACGGACGGACATTCCTGCTGGAGTAACTCTTTTGCATTTTCCAGACACTTGGTCCAGTCGCTCGTGGTCGAGTCGGTTTTAGCGGGGAAAACTTTACCCTCGTTACACGCCATGTAGATGGAATTTAGCTCCAGTTGCGGCGCGATACGCATAAAAGCGCTTGACCCGTAACGGTCTTCAGCCGGATTGGAGTTTGTACCAGGAATCGACCCGTCGCCACCTAATCTTCCTGGCGGAAACTTTTGCATGGAGGATTCATGGTTGAGCAGACCGAGACCGATATTTTTCAGGTTATTCGTACACTGCATCCTTCTTGCCGCCTCGCGGGCCTGCTGGACAGCCGGAAGGAGAAGACCGACCAACATGCCGATGATTGCGATAACGACAAGAAGTTCGACGAGGGTAAATGCCCGTTTCATGGATTAGCCCCTCCGTTTTCGCAGACAAAGCAGACCGAATCCCAGTGCGAGCAACGCCCACGTAGATGGTTCGGGGAGGTTATTGCTAATTGCTCCCGGAGTTCCGATAAATAACGCTTCTCCAGTGGCGGCAAGTGCGAGACCTTTGGCGTTCACCTCTTCCTGAAGGACTGCCGTCATCAGTTTTTCGAATTCATCGAGATAATCATAGTTCTCATCTTCCCCTTGAATCACAGCGTAAATATTCTCGCCGAAATCGAAATTCTCGTCAATTTCCAATTCGAGAATACCGTCAAAAAACGCCTCTCCGTCTATGATAACGGTCTGGCTACCGGGTGTAATCTGTAGAATCGCCGCCTCGTTCTGGTTATAATCGCCACTGAACGTCAGCGTGTCGCCATTGGGTGTGAGTGTTCCCGATGTCTGCGTCAGCGTCGCACCGTCCGCGATTTGAATGTCTTTCAGCGAAATCTTCCCAGTTCCCGCCAGCGTAGCGGTTCCCGCGTTGATTTTCAGCGTTTCCGCCGTCAACACGCCGTCGTCGACCGTGGTGTTGGCTTTATCATTTAGCGTAATTGATTTAACGGCGGTTGCGCCTTTTGTGTACAACGCAGAATCGGTTCCCACAACGACTTTTGCGTCGCCGAGAGAGCCGACGCTATTACCGTTATAGAGATAAACATTTGCTTTATCCGCAACCGTGAGCGTCCCTTTGAAATCATTTGCTGAGTTGCTGAAGTAAATCGCCGGTCCACTCACGGATAAATTAGCGTTAGAATCGCCAATAATTTTCGCGGTAATGTTAAATGTGCGTATATCGGTGCCACTAACGCTACCACTAATGCTACCGTTTTTTACTGTGAGCGTACCGGTAAGGATGGCTTTATTGTTGTAGTTTCCGTTAACAATGGAGCCGCCATTTTCGAGAATAATATTCCCACCGGCAGTGTTGGTTTTGAATACGAGACTACCATCCTTACCAATCGTCAACGATTTTCCACCGAATGTGGAGTTACTTCCCGGCGTTCGCATTTCAACTCTTTTTGTAGTATCGTGTACAGAAAGCGAGCCAGTTTGCATGACAATATAATCGCTGTCCGCTTGCGGGTGGGTTCCCGAGACTACATTTCCGCTTGAATCCGTCCACCAGCCAGAAATTCCCCAATTAGTACCAATAGGCTGACATCCTTTAAGATAATATGTCGCCCCCGTTGCGCTCGAGTTGGTGAGCGCGAAACCGACGAGTATTCCGAAAAAGAGAACCGCAAAACGCGTTAAACTACACAGTTTGTGGGGGGGGGGTAACTTGATGAAATTTTGTTCATTTTGTTTTCCTTCCTTTTAACTTTAGGTGAATGTACGAAACATGATTTTATTTTACACCAAGATAATATTTTAGCAAGAACTTTTTTGGAAAATTTTCAAAAAAAGTGGAGAATTTTGGAAGAAATACAAAAAATTTAGGAATATATTGATTAAACGACACTGACGGAGGAGGTTTTCAGTAAAATTTCTCAGAATTTGTGAGATTTTTACTTCTCAGTATTGACGAAATCGCGGATTGTGGTAAAATTTGGTTGATAATCACGATTTTAGCGTATCTCTTTTGGAAAGGGTCAGCATGTTCAGCACGTTGGGACGTTTTTTACAGTATCTCGTGGCGGAACGGAACGCGTCGGATTATACGGTAAAGAGTTACCGCGAAGATCTGACCGCGCTGATTGAGTATCTCGTGCAGGTCCGGGGAAAGGTACCACCACCGGAGTCTGTTTCCATGCCGGAATTGCGTGCGTATGTGTCAGCAATGCATGAAGCAGAGTATTCTCCCGCTACAATTGCACGTCGGTTGGCGTCGTTGCGGACTTTTTATCGTTTCTGCCAGCGTGAGGGAATCACGGACACGAATCCCGCGAAAGCCCTCCGAAATCCACGTCAGAACCGAAAATTACCGCATTTTCTAACCACGGACGACATGGAACTGCTTCTGAATGCTCCGCTGGATACGGACCCCATGGGACTGCGTGACCGCGCGATTCTGGAGGTGACGTACTCCGGTGGTCTGCGCGTCGGCGAGTTGGTCGCGCTGAATGATGAGGATATTCAGTTCGAGGAAGGAATCATGCTTATCCGCGGAAAAGGAAAGAAAGAGCGTCTTGCACTTCTCGGTTCCTACGCTGCACACGCGCTCGAAAAATGGCTCCGGTGTCGAATTTTAGCGCCCGGAATGGAGGAAAAATCGCCGACGCTCCCGGTATTTACGAATCGGTTTGGTACGCGTCTCACAACACGCAGTGTGGGACGGATGCTGGAGAAATACTTAAAAGAAACTGGTTTGGACCGAAGAACGTCGCCGCACACACTCCGTCACAGTTTTGCGACACACCTTCTCGACCGTGGTGCGGATATCCGGAGCGTACAAGAATTATTAGGACATAAAAGTTTGGAAACAACGCAGATTTACACGCACCTGACGACGGCGAATCTGCTGGAAGTTTATGAGAGGGCGCATCCACGAGCAAGAAAATAACGGATTATATAAAAAACGGTTAAAAGAAATAAAAAAACACACATAAATCACAGATTCTAATTTATGTGTGTTTTCTCTGCTTTTTATATACTACTGCCACGAATCTGGAATATCACCTGCCTTACATGTAAACAGGCTCAGATATGTTTCCACATCGATGGAGTTATTAATATAATGAACACTCCCGTCGCAAAAACTGGTATTACATCCGGAAGTATGGAAACTGTACGTTTCATTGCTGTTATTCACGTTCTGAAATGGCACGTTGTGGGAATGATAAAATGCTTCCAGATCCGCCCATTTTTCACCGCTCGCATTATTGGTTCCCTGATATACACCACGTTGATAATAGTACGGTCGTCCACAATCCTCAAAATAAAGCATCGAATTCGATGTTCCGTCTCGAACTTCCGATAACGGACGCGGCGTGGCTAGATAGTTACTACTGTACCACGTATTCCAACACCAAGGAGAAAGAGCACTTTCCCAATACTGTGCTTGCGACTTGTTATGCTTATTGCTGATGGTTCCATCATTGATTTTAGCTGCAATTTCGCCAGCACCGAACTGAATCCCAGTATTCGCAGCGTAATCCGAGGCGTACTGTCCACGTTCCGGCGTTGTCGGGCATTTAAACATATTAATTTCCTGCTTGCCAGCCTCCGCGTTCGTTGATGTTCCATTCCAGTTTTTCGCAGTACTGTTCCAGTTTTTCGTCAGGTCAAACATGCTGTAAATCGCTGTTTGATCCATATAAGGGAGGACGAAAACCAGTCCGTTAAAGGTGGCGTACGGAATTTTGTACTTTTCCCGTGTTTGGGCTGTCGATTCCGTATAAGCCGGCGGAAGCGTCTTATTTGTCGACTCATAATTTAACATTGCAAGCGCAATTTGACGCATATTATTACTACATTGCATCAGTCGGGCAGCCTCGCGCGCTTGCTGAACTGCTGGAAGCAGGAGGCCGACCAACATACCAATAATCGCAATAACCACCAGAAGTTCCACCAGTGTGAATCCCGGTCGGTCCGAGCATTGAGGGACGCGGAATTTTAACATTTTAACTCCTTTCTTATCCTTTCTTGCTCTTCTTTCTGAGCCAGAAAATGCCCGCAAGACCCGAGAAAAGCAGAATCAGTGTGGACGGTTCCGGAACTCCTGTGGACATAAAACCATCGGAACTCATGAGTGCGAAAGCGAAAGTCGTATCCATAAGAGCGGAGTTATTCGTCATTGACATGGCTTCCACGATAAATTTCGTCACCTCACCCGCGTCGTTATAAACCGGTTCATAGGACATGTACGCTTTCGCATTTTCGTCTGCGGCGGTCAGGAGAAGGAAACTTGTATCGAAATTGATTTCCGTATTCTCTGTGGAAGAAATTTCCCATTGGCCGGTACCTGTATGTTCGATATTAATCATATCTTCGTAAATCGCTAGGCCGCTCACTCCGTCCGGGGAAATGTAACCCGATATGAAGGCTTCAGAGCCAATTTGTGAAGGAATATAGACGAATGAGAATCCCTGACCACTGTTGCTGAGCGTACCATTCGAGGGATTTACCATCGCTAGATTCCATGTACCATTCACCAAGTCAGGTGTGGCAATCATTGAACGTACATCTTCATTAGAACGCGCAATCGCCAAAAGAACGCCGTCGTCCGGAGACCCATTGTTGATTTTCAGCGTGTAATCGCCCGTTCCAATTTTCGTAAGAGTATAATCGCCGTTCGTGTTCCATTCCTGACTTTCACCATTACCGTTGCAACGTCCAATCGTCCACGGTCCATTTTGGGGGAAATATGCTGCCGCAATCGGAAGCGTAATTTCACCACCGGTATGTTTGTCGGTAGAAATCAATCCGCGCCAGTTCGTCGGATCAGCTTTTGCGACGGCTTTCTGACCATTTTGCGCCACAGTCGCAAATAAAATACCTTCACTCAGGAAACCAGACTGGTCATCTGTACCATTACTAATACTAGAACAACCAACGCGTTGACCGTTCAACGCAATCCACAAGTCACCCTGCTGTGAAAGCGTGTCGAGCTTCATATATTGTGCCGTCGAGCTTAAATTCGAGAAGTCGGTATAATTATTTTTTTTGTATGCGTAATTGAGTCCTAAATAACCACCCGCGTAGTCGGAAGAACCTTTCACACCAGGATTAAAATCGTAGTTATGGCGGTCGGAGAGTTTCGCCTCGCCTAGACCATCGTAGGAAACATACGCGAAAGAAAAACTCGCGTCGGTGGCTTGATAATTATAGTCGGTCGCGTAATTTTTGGCGTAGATAGTATAACTTCCGTCATCATTTGCCTTGTAGGTGAAGAAACTCTTGAATTCTTCCCTTACATTATCGTAACCTTCCCACTTTCCGAATCCCTGTGACGCGAAACCATTAATGAATAACGCACCATTCTGGGAGGAGAAACCACTTTTTTCGGAGAAGGTAATCCGATACTGACCTTTTGCCTCACGAGTGACGGTAAAGTTATCCGTCGATGAAAGCGCGAACGATTCTGTAATATCTCCATTCGTCCACATATTAGAAGTGCGCGTGACAATCTGTCCTGCCGCGAGACCTTCCGTTCCATACGGCAAGAAGGCGTAACTAATTTTCTGGTCTTTTCCGTTATTCACGAAATTACCAGTATCATCCGGAGTCGCGTTGACCATCTGGAGATTATATCCAGAACCATCCGCGAGCGGCATGGCTTTCGTACTGGCGGAATCGCCGTTGCCCCGGTACGAGTTCGTAATCAGAACGCCGTCGCGGACAGAGTGAATTCCCTGTTCCTTAAACGCCGTGCTAAGTGCGGTTTCCGCATTCGCCATCGAAATGTCAGTTGCGGTGAGGAACCCAGAGTTTTTCGGGAAGTAAATTGAGTTGAAATTCCCGCCAACACCATATTCCCAAGCCCAGTTATTTGACTGCGCCGGAGTCGTATACCACGCCTTTTCCCCGACCGTGAACGTACCAGACGCGCCTGTCGTTGCGTTCGTGTAATTGTAGTTTCCACGCAGATTAGCAGGAATTGTACCGATATTCGTGTTGGCACTACCATTCACGCCAGAACCGACGAAAGAAAGTAAAACACCATCTGACGGGGCAATTACTTTATACGTCCCGCCCGAAAAAGGCTGAGTTCCAGAAGATTTTCCCGTGACGAACGTATAGTCGCCACCGTTCGAGAAACCAGAATAACCAGTACTGAGCGCCGGGGTGATGAACAGAGTGTTTCCGTCGGCGTTTACGGACCATTTCGTCGTAGTTGTGGTGATATTATCCCCTTTACCAATCGTCGCCTGACCGGTTGCTGAGCCGCCGTCATGCCCGTTGGTAACCGTGAAACCGGAAACCATGACGTTCGATTTCTGATATTCTGCCGCGTTATTGACCGAAACGGCTACAAGATTGAGCGCGAGGAATAATACTAATTTGTGTATTTTGCGGCCGCCCCGCCAAGTTTGCTGGGGGGGCCGGTGGGGGGGTCGTGGGG
>JAUNAI010000143.1:9509-9992 GCA_030527705.1 Planctomycetia bacterium
AATATCTGTTCTGTTTCATTTCATCACCTTGAAATATTTTATATCCGACACACTTTAAAATTTACTTCATTGTCGCTTTACGTTGCTGAAATGACTATCGGAAGAAGCAACCTTCCTTGAATTTTAAAGTGAAGTCAGTATAGCGTTTTAAATTTCCCATCTTATTAGAAGGAAATTTACATTAATTCTCAACTTAATAATATTACTATTATAATTCAGCTTGCATGTTTGTCAACAAAATTTTGATGAATTTTCCAAAAAAATCTTAAATTTTTAAGATTTTTTCCAATTAAGTTCTGATTTTGCGGGCGATACGTGCCATAGAAACCAATTTCCTCCATAACCCGAATGTTTTATCTGCCGAGGATTTTACTGAAGGAAAAGGTAAAATAAGAATATAGAATGTTTAAAATACCATTAAAACTCCCACAGAACTCACAGATTTACAAGATTTTTAAATTCCTTCTGTGAATATCTGTGAAT
>JAUNAI010000496.1 GCA_030527705.1 Planctomycetia bacterium
TTGTTGTTTGCGATAAGTTTTGATTTTTTAAGGGGGTTAGTGTGAACAGCCCCTAGTTCATCAAGAATATAATCAAGATCCATCTGCGTCACATCCGCCGGAAGAAGATGTTTCCGTTCCGCGTTTCCCTCTTCCGCGTAAAGAGAAACAGCAGAAAAAGTCCCCATCAGTAACCACATCAGTAAAATAAATGAAATTAACGCAAATCGGTACATGATAATCTCCTGAAACCCAAAAAGGAATAAAGTTTTTGGACATTTCTTACGGCACCGTACGGAGAAAACAATTTCTCAAAAATGTTTTCCCCTCACAGTATTCATTAAATACAGGCCTCTTAAACCATCGTGAACAGGTTACTCATTCTCGAATTTCAGAGAGTATAAGTCCGTTTCAGCCATGTAAAATTTCAGGATAATCACCCGCTCGGAGAATCTGGAAAGGTCAGCATTTCTGCGCCATGTAACCCGTCGGTCGAGCGTGTCGCCGTAGAGAATGTCGCAGTCCGTCCGCGTGAATCCGGGAATCGGCTTTCCGTCCGCGTCACAGATTTCTACCGCGAGCGTACCAGCTGCGGAAGTCGAGAAATTCAGTGAAAGCTCTTTCCCCGTAAACGTGAATGGGTGGGTGACCGCCACTCCTGCCTGCGTTTTAGCGTGAAGGGACGCGAAACCGTCGATGCGCAAGGTATAACGCCGACAGACGGTATCTCGGCCCGTGAAATGGGATTCCGTCGCGTAAAGGGAAAGCTCACGCTCCTCGTCGGAGTTAGTTGGTGCGGTCTCCACGATTCCTGCCGCGATGTAGTTATCGCCGTAGCTCCAGTTCGAGTGTTTTCTCAGTCCCGGCGCGAGAAACACATCATTACTCTTCCGGAAATGGACTCCGTCGCGCGAGACGATATAAATCGAGTCCGTCGTAACGGTTCCGAAACGCTTCTGAATCTTCATTCGCGTCCTTCTCTCCTCCTGTTCCGGCAGGTACGTAAAAGAGCGCGTCTCGCCGTTATCCACGTATCGGGCGGGGAAACCAAGATAAATCTGCGGAGCGCGGTAATACGGCTGAATCTGATTCGTGTAAAACTCTCCCCGATTCGGCACGAGTGCTTCTTCTGTCGGTAGCTGAATCATGGTTTCTTTCGTCCAGTGCACAAAATCGTCAGAAACCGCCCGTTCCACCGTCCGTGGAGTGGGCCAATTCACCCGCGCACGGTAATACGCGACGTATTTCTTCTCCGTAACGGACCAGAACGCGACATTCTGCGAATCGAAACCGTTCAGCGTACCGGGCGTGTAGACAGGCTTTCCGTCATTCAGAGCTTTCCAGTTCACCCCATCCGGTGAAACCCAGACGCTCATCGCACCGTGACCGTTACTAGAGATTCCCTTAAACCGTTCTTCCGGTTTCGCGTTGGGATTCTGGTCGATAAATGGCGAAAAATCCAGTACGCCACAGACATTCAGAAGGTTATTCTGTTTAGAACCGTTATGGGGCACGAAACCAAGATTGGGGCGTTCCCAGTGAATACCGTCTCGGCTCACGGAGAGTGTCACATTCATGATGGCGGGATTCCAAGTATTCTCATAGTTCTCCGCCTGCCACGCGGTCGAGTACATCAGATACCGTCCCGTCTGCACGTCGTAAATCACGGAATGAAACTTACATCCGCTCCCCTCCCACGGCATGTCACGCACCTGCGCAATTTCCCTCCGCGTCGGCTGATGAACCCGGATTTCAACATTCTCCATCGACTGAATCAGCCAGTCATCCAAAAACAGTTGCCGATTCTCCCCAACAGATAATGGTTCTGAAACAGTTTTCACAGACGTTTCCGCCGCTAAAACTGTCCCGGAAATCACGCACGCAGAAAT
>JAUNAI010000144.1 GCA_030527705.1 Planctomycetia bacterium
AAAACAGGCCGAATATCCCCAAAATGCCACCATTCCCAGAATCAGAGCACACACCGCCCCCATTCGGGCAAAACGGACATTTTTCCCGAAAAACGAAAACAGTCGGAATGGTAATTTTTCATCTTTCTTCATAAGCACTCCGAGTATAGAGAAAATAGTGAAAAAACGCAATAGAAAAATTCACCCATTTCGCCCGGAATTGGCTTTTTTCACGAAAATTTTCGTAAAAATTATATTTTCTTGAAAAAAAGATTAAAGTTAGAAAATCTCAACAAAAAATTTACCACGTAATGATTACTTTTAACTCACTCATAAAAGAACATCTCAAAACTATTTTCATCAGCAGAAACTCTCAGAAAATTCCAACTCCCCCACTTCCAAGTATAGAAAATCCCCCTGTGACGTCCCATCTTTTTCGACTCGTCATCTTAAAACGCGAAATTCAACCAGACCAATCCACGCAACTTACCCAATCTCCTGCTAAAACCTCTGCCAGCGCTGCTCTTCCTGTTCCACATACCGTCGCCACCACTGTTCATATTGAGGGTCAATCGGCCGAAACGTGAATACCGCGTCCGGTAACGGATTTCCATTAGAATCCGTGGAATGTACGTACACGATAAGTACATCGTGCGGCCTGCGTTCAATCGTGTAGTGTTCTACTTCCATAATTTTACCTACTACGAAAAATTAAAGGAAATACAAAAAATATATCCACAACGTAGTCACGATTAAGAAACTCCTAACCACGACTACGTCGCTCGCTTTAATATCAATATCTCATTTCTGCGACAGCCACTCGTGCATATCTTTCGCAGCCACACGACCTGCACCCATCGCCTTAATCACAGTCGCAGCACCAGTCACAATGTCACCACCAGCCCACACGCCGTCAATCGACGTTCGACCATTTTCGTCCGCCACGATGTAACCACGTTTATTCAGTTCCAGACCGTCTACCGAGTGCGTGATAATCGGATTCGCACCCGTTCCGACAGAGAAAATGACCAAGTCCGTATCGAATGTGTATTCAGACCCAGCCACTTCCACCGGTCGACGACGTCCCGATGCGTCCGGCTCACCGAGTTCCATCTTCACACACGTCATCGACGCCAGCATTCCATCCTCATCACCCTGAAGTGAAATCGGACTCGTGAGCAGACAGAACTCAATTCCTTCTTCTTTCGCGTGATGAACCTCTTCCGCACGCGCTGGCAATTCCGCTTCCGAGCGACGATACACGATTTTTACGCTTTCCGCGCCCAACCGCATCGCCGTCCGTGCCGCGTCCATCGCCACGTTTCCGCCACCGACGACGCAAACATTCCGCCCCACCGCAATCGGCGTATCATATTCCGGAAAACGATACGCTTTCATCAGATTCGACCGTGTCAGATACTCGTTCGCGGAATAAACATTCCCAAGTTCCGTTCCTGGAATGTCCATAAACGCAGGCAATCCCGCACCCACGCCGAGGAAAACCGCGTCGAAACCTTCTTTTTCCAGCAACTCGCGCACATCGACGCTCTGACCGCCCACCTGATTCAGCTCGAACTGCACACCGAGTTTCTCAAGATACTGGATTTCTTTCTGTACAATATCCTTCGGCAACCGAAACTCCGGGATTCCGTACATCAGCACGCCACCCGCCTTATGGAACGCTTCAAAAATCGTGACGTCATGCCCACGCAGAATCAAATCGCCCGCGACCGCCAATCCCGACGGACCGGAACCAATAATCGCTACCTTTTTCCCAGTTGACGGCTCTTTTTCCGGAATCTGAACCAATCCATTTTCACGTTCATAATCCGCTGCGAATCGTTCCAGACGTCCAATTGCGACCGGCTGAAATTTCTTTCCCAGAACGCATTTCGATTCACACTGATTTTCCTGCGGACACACACGACCACACACCGCCGGCAACGCATTCGTCTTCTTAATCGCACGCGCCGCACCCGCAAAATCTCCCTCATCAATCAAATGAACAAACTCAGGAATGTTCACGTTTACCGGACAACCCGTCACGCACATCGGACGCGGACACTGCAGACACCGTGCCGCCTCAAGGTGTGCTTCCTCCGGCGAATAACCATACGGAACTTCCAAAAAATTACGCGCACGGACTTTCGGCTCTTGCTCACGCATCGGCGTACGTGTCTTCGCAACTTCATTAATATTTTTCATTTCTCAACCTTCTGCGATTTTTATATGATTCTGTTTCCCGTCGCGTTCAATCACGGATTTCCCGTCGTTTTCCAATTTTCCACGTAACGGTCCATCGAGCATTTTTCCTGGCACTTGAACTGCTGTTGCCGTTTCATCACGGAGTCCCAATCAATTTCATGCGCGTCAAATTCCGGACCTTCACAGCAGACAAACCGCGTTTTCCCACCAATCGTACATCGGCAACCGCCACACATCCCCGTTCCGTCAATCATGATCGTATTCAGGCTTGCGAACGTCTTCACACCAAACGGCTCCGTCGTTTTCGCGCAGAATTTCATCATAATTGCCGGACCAATCGTCCAGACACACCCAATTTCTTCCCGCCGCGTTTCCAGAATTTCCTGTAATGGTTCTGTGACTCGCGCCTGACGTCCATACGTTCCATCATCCGTACAAACGATATGTTCATCACAGACCGCCGCCATTTTATCGACCCAGAAAAGTAATTCTTTCGACCGCGCACCCTGAATCACAATTACGTGATTTCCCGTTTCATGTAACAATTTCGCAATCGGATACACCGGCGCCGTTCCGACACCGCCCGCCACGAGAATCACTGTTCCGAAATTCTCAATTTCCGACGGATTTCCTAACGGCCCAATCAACGCATAGAGTGAATCACCCTCATTCAGACGAGAAATTTTCGTGGAAGAAACGCCAACCGTCATTAGAACCAGCGTCACAGTTTCCGCCTCACGGTCAAAATCCGCAATCGTTAACGGAATTCGTTCACCCACCTCATCCGGCATCGCAATAACAAAATGCCCCGGCATCGCTTTCGCAGCAATACGCGGAGCGTGAACAACCATTTCAAAAATACGCGGCGCAATTTCGCGCTTGTAAAGGATTTCCAACATATTATTCTCTTTATAAAAATTAAAAGCGAAATGTTTGACTATCTTTTCGCAAAATTCTCGATTTCTCGCTAGCTACTCACCGATTCTGCATCCGTTTCTCGCCAACTACTCACCGATTCTTACTAATTTCTCACTATTTCTTACCGAATTTTCGGATTTTGAGTATCCACACTCTCAACAATTTTATATTATAACATATTTCGACCTGAAAACAAGCCCGGTAAAGAAAATTTCCATAACTTTTTCTGATTTTTTATTGGCAAATTTGCCGAACGTCACCCAAAGTATTACCGAACAAGACCCAATAATAGGCAGTTTTCAGGTCGAATCTATATTCTTGATTTCAATACGTCTTCCAACTTCATTAATTTCACTTTAAAATTCAGAAAAGAATGGTCCTTCAATAATCGCTTCCACAACACGAAACGACGGTAAATCTGAATTTTAATGCATCATGGATATTTTATAATCCGTCGGGATAAATACGACCTTAGTCCCTAAAACGCCCGAAAACCAACGAAACATTATGTCCGCCGAAACCAAAACTATTAGAGATTGCGTAATCACACGCACGCTCCACCGGCTGATTCGGCGTGTAATTCAAGTCGCATTCCGGGTCCGGCGTGTCGAGGTTCGTCGTCGGCGGAATCACACCATTCTGAACCACTAAAGTCGAGAAAATAGACTCAATCGCACCACTTGCTCCGAGGAGGTGGCCCGTCATACTTTTCGTACTCGAAATATTCAACGCACGCGCATGATCGCCAAATACCATCTTTAACGCGTTGGTTTCTGCAATATCTCCTAATGTCGTGGCCGTTCCGTGAGCGTTTACATAATCAATCTGTTCAGGGGCCACTTTCGCATCTTCCAACGCCTCTTTAATTGCATGAGCCGCCCCCTCACCCGTCGCGCACGGCTGGACAATATGATACGCGTCTGACGACGTTCCATATCCCAGTATCTCCGCATAAATTTTCGCGCCACGTTTCCGTGCATGTTCCAATTCCTCTAGAACCAGAATACCAGCTCCTTCACCCATTACAAAACCATCGCGGTCTTTATCAAACGGCCGACTTGCATGCTCCGGATCGTCATTTCGTTCCGACATCGCCCGCATGGCACAGAAAGACCCCATAGCAATTTCAATGACACACGCTTCCGAACCGCCCGTAAGCCCAACATCAACTTTCCCCAGTCGAATCGCATCGATCATGGAAGCGATTGCGTGCCCAGCACTTGCGCACGCAGATGTAACAGCAAAACTCGTCCCACGCAGATTAAACTTAATCGACAAATTTCCTGCTGGTGAATTGGCAATTAGTTGCGGTATTGTGAATGGCGACAATTTCGCCGGGCCTAAATCAAGGTAACGTTTTTCCTGTACCTGCAACGTAGTCAAACCGCCGACACCCGAACCGATTATCGCAGCACAACGATAGGCATCCTCAGCCGAAAAATCAATTCCAGAATCCGCAACCGCCCGACAACCCGCTACCATCGCATAACGGGAGACATCATCAAGATGCTTGTCTTCCTTAAAATCAATATACTCTTTCGTTGAGAAATCCGCAGGAACACATCCACCAATCCGCGTTCGGAACGCCGACGCATCATATTTTGTAATTGCAGAAATTCCACTTTTTCCCGCAAGAAGCGCATTCCAAACGGTATCCGTATCACAACCCAAAGGAGAAACGATTCCCATACCGGTAATCACAATTCGACGCACCATGACGCACTCCACAACGTTTAAAGATGCAAACAACAACAAACACCGCAGACTCCATAGACCCTGCGGAACTAATTGCGTAACTCAAGAAAAAAAGTCTCAGGGCGAAGTTTTCTCATTCCGCCCCTCGACCTATATGAAATTAGGCTTCTTTATTCAGTTCATTTTCGATATGACGAATCACGTCACCAATCGTCTGAACATCGTCCGTGGCTTCTTCCGGAATCGTAATCTGGAACTCTTCTTCCAGTTCCATCACCAGTTCCACGAGATCGAGGGAGTCGGAACCCAAGTCATTAATGAAAGAGGTTTCCAACGTAAGTTTATCCTGATCGATACCCAGCTGTTCGCTGACGACTTTCATGACACGTTCGGTAATATTCTGAGAATCCACGTTTATCTCCTTAAAAAAAAGTTATGCACCCAAAGTGCCTTCCTACCGTGTAATTTACCACAAAAACGCGATTTCCACAAGGCCACCCCGTTACAGGTTTATTACAAAAACGGAAATTTTTTAAAAATTTTCTTATTTAATTGGAACTTTCCATTTCTTTTTTCCCAAAAAACGGAAAGTTTCTCCCAATTTTCACATTTTATACGATATAAAAATTACGCAGTCATACCACCATCGACCGGAATGACCTGGCCAGTAATGTAAGATGCCGCGTCGCTAGCGAGGAACAGAACCGCATCCGCAATGTCCTGCGGGTCACCAACGCGATTCGCCGGAATACGTTTTTTCGCTTCCGTGATAATCATGTCACCAAGAACCGCCGTCATATCCGTCGCAATAAACCCCGGAGCAACCGCGTTCACCGTGATTTTACGCTTCGCATACTCACGCGCCACGGTATTCGTGAAACCAATCACGCCCGCTTTCGTCGCTGAATAGTTCGCCTGACCCGGATTTCCACCCAGACCAGAAACGCTCGAAATGTTAATAATTCGACCATAACGCTTCTGCATCATCGGCATAATGCACGCACGCGTGAAAACAAACGTTCCACGAAGATTCGTCTGAATCACGTCATCCCAGTTCTCGTCGGTCATCTGAGCTAAAAGTCCGTCTCGGGTAATACCGGCATTATTGACAAGAATATCAACTTTTTCCCATTTCGCCAAAACTGCTTCCACAACGCCCTGCGCCTGCTCGGTAATACCAACATTACATCCGAACGCTTCCGCTTCTCCACCAAATTCGCGAATTGCTTCAACTGTGCCCATCGCACTCTTCTCGGAGGTGGCGACACACGCAACTTTCGCGCCATTTTCCGCAAGCGAAATCGCTATCGCACGACCAATTCCACGAGACGCACCCGTCACAATCGCGACGCGGCCGGTAAGATCAACGGATAAACGTGACTGTTTTTCTGACATGACTCAACTCCATCAATGAACAATAATTGCATCCTTGAAAGGCAATATGCCGTTTCTCTTTTATTTTTCGGTATTTCTTGCTGGAAACTTCACTTTTTCCAACTTCACATTATCTCTATTTTGGGAATAATTTATACACGTGATTATAATTGAATCTGTCCACGTGTCAATTACCCCCTCTGGTTTTTCATTGGAAAATTGGGAATTTTACCTGAAATTTTAGGCAACTTTTTCCATTTACAGAAAATTTGCCGACTTCTTCTTAGACCTCGACACCCTGACACGGCATTTTCCGGTCAATCCGCTTCATCAGTCCACGCAGAACACGGCCCGGCCCAACTTCATAGAAGGAATCGTAACCATCCGCAATCAACTTCCGCACGGTATTTTCCCACTGAACTGGCGACAAAATCTGTTTCACAAGCGTCGCACGAATATCATCCGGCTCGCTATGCGCTTCTACGTCTACGTTGGAAATCACCGGAATTCTCGGCGTGGAAATGACCGCTTTCGCTAACGCTTCCGCCAACTTCTCATCCGCAGGACGCATAATCGGAGTATGGAACGCACCCGCGACGGCTAACGGAATCGCACGCGCATCACCGGTCTCTTCCGCCAACGCAGCAACCCGTTCGCAGGCAGCCCGCGTGCCAGAAACAACGATATTTCCCGGACAAAGATGATTCGCAACCTGAAGAATTTCTTCACCACGCGCCTTCTCACATAACGCTTCGACGACCGCTAAATCAGCACCTAACAGACTTACCATTCCGCTCGGAGTCGCATCCGCAGCTTCCTGCATGGCCATTCCGCGTTTCTGAACGAGAAGGAGACCTTCCTCAAAACTCATCGCGCCCGCAAACGCTAACGCAGTATACTCGCCGAGACTCAATCCAGCCGCAGTTTCACAATTCGCAACCGCGTCCGGGTCGGAAACCTTCAATGCTTCAACCGCCGCCAAGGAAGTCACAAACAACGCTGGCTGACTGACAACCGTCGTGCTCAACTTCTCAATTGGGCCATTAAAACAGAGGTCTGTCAGCGAGTAACCGAGAATTTCGTCCGCCTTATCAAAAAGTTCCCGTGCAGCCGGAAGATTTTCGTAGAGCGACTTTCCCATGCCGACGACCTGAGCGCCCTGCCCAGGAAACAAAAACGCGTATTTTGCCATGTGTAACTCCCTGTGAAAAGAAAAGGATACCTAATAAACACACCAAAAGAACAGCCACTCAGTCTCTCTCACGCGCACCCAATCTCGCGCCGCAAAAAATCACCGAGTCTGTTTCTTCTGGTATCAGATTAAATTTCTTCTGGTATCAGATTAAATGAACCCACAAAGGAGCGACCGCAGGGAGCGTATTTAGGAAATGACAGAATTACCCCTAAATTCTCTAGACGTTCTCCGTCCATAAAACGATGGGTAATTTAATTAATCCCTAATTACGGAGCTAAAGCTCTTTTATTACGGGCTCTATTAATAATCCAACTCACCCAATTTAAACAGAAACCCCATCACAAAACGACAGAATCATTTTATGATGAGGCTCCATCCCCTTTATTCGTCCGAATAACAACGAAAAACTTATTTTTCGTTGACTTCGATGACTTTCATGCCACGGTACGTTCCGCAGTTCGGGCAAACCACGTGCGACGGAACAGCCGAACCACAGCTCGGGCAATAGGAAATCTGCTTAGCGGTTTTTCCGTCATGCGAACGACGGGAACCGGTACGGGCGTTGGAGTGCTTACGCTTCGGAACTGCCATAATACACCATCCTAATAAAAAATGCTATCGATAAAAACAAAAAAACTCAATCAGACGAGAATTATACCCGATTTCCCAAAAATGTCAAGGGGCGGGGACTTCTCATCCCTCAAGAACGGAAAATTTTTACAATCACCGTTTCGTCCCGTATTTTCACGAACCAAACGTTCCTTCCCGTTCCACTCACGGAGAAATTTCTCCATTATTTTAAAATTTTATTTTCAATTCTGACGCGGATTTAATCCATTCGCTGACAAATTTTAAGCGTTTTCGCCTTCTTCATCTTCGACCAACTGTGCGTCGAGATACGCGACAATCCGTTCAAATAACGCATCATCTTCAATCTGATGGAACATATATTCCACTTCATCTTCATTCTCGTCGGCCACGATTTCACATTCCATGACCAAATCTTCATCTTCGTCCGCGTCGTCGTCGCACGGTCCAAGTCGGCAATACAACTTGTCCTCAAACTCGAAAACTTCCAGAAGCTCAAACGTCAGCTCTTCACCCTCTTCCGTAACCGTATTAATATAAATCGGCTCGAAATCGTCTTCATGACCCTCATGTCCGCAACCGCAACCACACTCGCAGTGGTCATGATTATGTTCTTCGTGAGACATTTTTCTCTCCATTCCTGAAAAATTAAAACTTATAATACCTTTATTTTATAACATCTTTCAATTTTGTGCAGGGGGACCGACGCTATTTTCTCTATTTTTCCATTATTTTCTCAAAATTTTCTCAATTCTTCTTCATTTTCTTTTAATTTCCACCTCTGAACACCCTTACACTTTACGCATTTTCACTTTTCGGAACAAGTCGAACAATCAGAACAACCCAAACAAGAGGTATAACAGACACAACACGTTATTTATGGAGCAACTTGGATTTTTTCTTAAAAATAGTCGTTTTTAAAGACAGTCTGACAACAGAGGGTACGTACGTATCTTTCTGAATACTGCCTGTCGGGATGGCTGGCTTGTCAGATATGCAGTTCAACAGAAAAGAATAAGCAGGTTTGCGATGGAATGCAGACAGACATTATTTACCGACTTTTTAACGTCTAAAAGCTCTTTGTCACTGGGGTGTGTGACGCGCTCTGTACGGCAATGGAGCGTAGCTCTGCTTTTAACGGGTTCCTTTCTCTCCGTTCCGGCGGTTTTCGGTCAAGGATTTAATCAGGGATTCAATCAGGGAATTTATCAAGGTTCTACACCCCCGACCTATACTCCGAAAGTCTCCGAGGCCTATTTTTTTGGTAACTCCAATGATGTTTATCCTGATCCATATCAGAGTCAGCAGCAGGATTATGTCCATTTTGAACCTGCGCCGGGGGTCTCAAATCCCGTATCGGATCAGGAGGTACGTGCGCGAAATCGTTCTGAACGTCGGGAACGGTTACGAAAACTGATTCCCGGCTCTGGAAATTCCGCCACATCACCGAATGACGTTACCAACAGAGATCATTATGATTCTGTGGAAAGTCGCGCTTATGGTCAGGCTTACGAGCACACTCATAATCAAGCGTATGACCACACCTACGGTCCAGACGGTTTTAATTCCGATTCTATGCGTTCCGGCCATTTTTACGGACACGCGTACGGTTCCGCCTACGGTCCAATCAACACACGTACCCGGGAACCCTCGCCAGTTCACTGGGAGATTACCTATCCAGAAAATGCTCCCGCGCCGAATGGTCAGCGTTCCTCCAGACCAGTCATGCAAGCGTTACGTGGAACGACTCCTACAGAGCGACAAAATCTGGAGCGTGAAAATCTAATGCAAGAAAACCGTGAAAACGGAGAATACAACCGGAAAAACGCCGTTAACCAAGACGCTCAGTACGCAGATTCCAGATACTCGGATTCCAGCTGGAAAACTCCGGCTCCGACGCTCTGGAACAGTGACGGAACCACCTCCGCCCTTCCCACGCCGGGAAATACTCCGAACGTCACCCAGGTTAACACACCGGAAAGTATGTTTAACACACAGG
>JAUNAI010000497.1 GCA_030527705.1 Planctomycetia bacterium
TTCTGTTTCTGTTTCTGTTTCTGGTGTCTCGCCGAGAGCTTCATTAATGGAGCGCCTAACGGCTTCCCAGTCGGTTCCTGTTTTCGATTTAGGTTTCACTGGTTTTACCGGAATTTCGGTTCTTTCCAGTTCTCGTGGTGCTCTCGATTTTGGCATATTTTCTTCCCCGGAAACTGGCACTACCTGATTTGGTTCTGCTTCACGTGGCATTTCACCCGACGCGGGCATTACTTCTGGAGCGACGCTCTCTTCTGGCATGGGATTTTCTCCCGGAATAATCGGCGTCATTTCCGTTTCATCTTTTTCCGTCGGTAAAACGAGCTTCAACGGCGGCATTTTACCGGGACGGGGTCCAGTCAGATTTCTGGTGGCGTTTCCTGCGTTTAGATTTCCTGTGGAATTGCCAGTATTTCCATTTTCGGGACGGTTTTTCTGAACACTTGCGTACGGGTTTTTAACCGCATAATCTTCAGGATAAAGCATCTGCGGGTAGAGGCTCACATCTACGCCTGACATGTTCCACGGTCCTTCCGGTGCAGGTGTCGCGCTCGAAATTCGTACCAGTCCGCGTTGGGGCGGCGTGTAAACCGGGATGGAGGAGGGGGGCGGAAGGAGGAATTCTCGCGGAATCACGTATCGATTCTGGGTAATTAGGTACGTCCACGCAATTAAAATTTGGTACGTCGCATAATCCTGATTCACGAAAATCGTCCGGGAATCGTGACCATGAGGCGTGACTGGCTTGCGTAGAAATGGGCTTTTTTCGGGCTGTTGCGTGTTCAGGTGCTGGACGGTGGCGTACAGGTTCTGGAGAATTTCACCACGTCCCATACGGGGAGAAACGCGCAGAAGGCGGTAACCCGTGATGGAGTTCGGACCGTGACATTCCGCCGTCATGCAGTTTTTCTGAAGAATTGGCTGGACCTTCTTCCGGAAAACGTCGAACGCGTCTTGGGAAACTGTCTCCGAGAAATGTTCCAGTTCCGCGTAAGTCACGTGAATCTGCGCGACTTGTGACTCCATATTTTCAGAAGTGTTTCCAGAAGTATTTCCTGTTCTGGCCAACTGGCGTTGTTTTTCCTCCCGTTCCCGCTGTTTCTTATTTTTTAGGAAATTCAGACGACGCTCGAAAACCTCGACCAGCGCGTGTTCCGGCGCGTACTGCTTTAGGAGAGTGAGTTGCTCGTCCGATTCGTCGATTAGTTCGTACTGGAGGCACCACCGGAGCATTTCGCATCGGGCTTCTAGGTCGTTTACGAACACCTGTGCGGAGCGGTACGTATAAATCTGATGTAAATTATCGGCGATTTGCGTCACTTTCGTCTGCGGAAACACTAACGTGCCGGTCTCCGTTGTGATTTCGTACTGGTCGCCATAGAGTTTCAGATCACCGAAAAGAATGGAACCGTTCTGAAGGACGATGTATTTCTGCGTGCGTTCTGCGAGTGGGACCGGAGCAGGGGGAATCGGTTCTGCGTCGGGATTCTGTTCCTGAAGCGGAGCTTGGGAGGTATACAGAATCTGCTCCTCTTCTGCGTGCGCGACCGTAGGAAGTATAACCGTTGTCGAAAACATGTCGAGAAGGGAAATGAGTCCGAGAAACAGACCGGTAGTAACGCGGTTGGTCGGAAAACGATAATTGCTGCAAAAATACGAATTATATTGGTTCATGAAAAACTTCTGCGTGTGAAAGTCAACTTTTTTCGTGAATTTAACATGAAAATGATACTTTTATTGAGAATTTTTGTCAATAGCGATTTTTCCACCTTGCAAAATTTTTTATTTTTGGTAATAATATAAGAAACACATAAAAACCGAAAAGCAAGCAATTGAAGATTGCGATTAAAAAGCCTCCCCTATTA
>JAUNAI010000145.1 GCA_030527705.1 Planctomycetia bacterium
GAAGTTCCTGTATTCGGAGTTTCTGTGGACTGAGTTTCTTGTACGTTCGGAGTGAGCGGCGGTATGGCTGGAGGCACGTCCGGTGTTGTCGTGTTTTCCGCCTCTCGGACGAAAAGACGAGCTTCTCGACGGTATTCTTTTCCGTTGGAAAGCATCAGTTTTACCTCGATGACTTGGTCGCCAGGTAAAACCGGCATGAAATCCATGCGCAGTCGCAGTTGCTTCTGGGCCGGTAATTCACGGATATTACGCTCGATAAGGTAAATATCACCGCTCGGACTCTGATTCGAAAGACCACGTGAATTGGCCACCAAGATACCGACATTCGTCTGAGGGAGTATCGTGTGATTGTTAATGGTAATCGTAACACGGAATGGCTGGTTCAGAGAAACCTGTGCGTCTGCGTCGATATTAAATGTAATCTGGGCGTTCGGTGACTCTTTCGGAAGTACCTGCGCACGCTGAGGACTTTTCGCGTAAACGTTGGTTGCTTTTTTCGGTTTTTCCTTGGGGGCCAATTTCGGAGCTGGAAGCTCAGGCGTTACAGGGAAATTTCCTGCTCCGTTAGTATTTTCTCCGCTGTTTTCGTTCGTGTTTTCTGACGGATTTCCATCTTTTCCACCATCTTTTTCATCATCTTTTTCACTACCGTTTTCGGTAGTTTTTTCATCGGTCTTTTCCGTAGATTGTTGCGTATTCACATGTGGAACGTAAACATCCTTACTGTTGTCGGTCGGTGGCGGAAGTGGTTGCGTTGTATTACCGAACGGGTCAGCGACGCTGTTCTTTTCATGGTTCTTATCATCTATTACGAATGTTGGTGTCGGACTCGGAATGGAATTCTGAGAATTTTCACCTAAATTTCCACTCTGGTTTTCACTCGGATTCCCATTTCCATTCAGGTTTTTCTTCGGCATTTCCGGTGTGAATGGGGACGTGTCACTCCCTGCCTGAAGAGACGCAGAGCATTCTACGACGAGATTATTCCCGAGTTTCTGAGTCTGAACCTGTGCGAAAGAAATGTAGGCGCCTGGCTGTTCAACTCGATAATTCAGCTGAATCGTGTAAGTTTCGTGGGGGGCGAGTTTTTCTACCAGCCACTGTCGACCATCCTGTGCATCTTGACTTTCTGGAACCGCTCCTTTCAGGACGAGGCCCGGTTGCTGAAGGTCCACAATTCGGACGTTATGCAGTTCCTGGTCTGTGAGATTCGTAACGGAAATTACGGCAGGAACGACATCGCCGATATACGCCTCTTTCGGCATCGATTTTGTGATGTTAATCGTATTGGGCGTCCAGCGATAATGAATTTTGGAATCCTGCACGATAACCGGCTCGGTAAAATCACCCTCTGCCGGTCGGATAATCTGAACGGAAACGACCGTTTCTTCCTCACGTGAGATGGGCTGACGCATTTCGATTTTCGCTTCGCCATCCCGGTTGGTATAGACTTCCAACATCTTATTTCCATCGCCGAAAACAGCGGTGGAATCGTTACAGATTTCGTAGCGGACACGCCAGCGGTCAAGTGGCTGAGCGTCGCTGACTCGGCGTAACGCCGTCGTGAGAGTGTATGTGCTACCGAAATCGAGAAGCCGGGATTCCGGGAGTTTTACCGCTGCGTCGATCCACACGATTCGGGAAGTCTGCGCCTGAACCTGATTTCCGGAAACTTTCGGTGCACGAGCGGTGATAATGGTCATTCCTTCGCGTGGAGAACTGACCGAGACCCACGATTCACCACGGCGGACGACGATGTCGTCATTCAGATTCGGCGTGCCACGATCAAGAATGATTTCAGAACGGGAAGTTGTCGTGACCGCTTGCGTGTCGCTGATAATCTGTGGTTTCACGAAATCAAGAACGAGAAAATTGGTCAGCTCACGCTCCTGAATTCGGGAAAAATGGCCGACACTCTGGGGTGAGATGGTCCAGTCGATGCGCTGATTGGTACGTAAATAACCGGAACGGTCACGGAGACCTGCGGTAAGAATGACTTCAGAACCAGGACGCGCGATGACGGTCCGTGGGCCCATAATCAGGTCGAGTTCGGATACGGTCGCGGCATTCGGAGCACGTGCAGGAACGACGGTCGTATTTCGTGTACCTTGTCCCTGCGGCGGTTCCGGTTTGGGAACGGATGGCGTGGTATTTTGTGTTGCGTTACCCGGTGTTGCACCACTCGGTGTCGTGGTTCGTGGTGGCGTAAAAACAGGTGCGGAGCGAGATGAAGGAACTGTTGAAGAGGGACTACTTGGATTACTTCCCTGAAACGCGGGCGTATTCCCAGCAGGGAGACTTGCGGAATTCGGATAATGGGTGGTGTACGTATGATTCGATGAAATACTTGTGCAGGAAGTACATACCACCAGAAGGCTGATGACGAGGGAAAAACGTAACAGCTGTGTGTATATGTTGGATTTTCTGAGTTGTGAGAGAATCATGGTTTTTCGGATTTTTTGAGTAGTTATATAATATAATCTCCATTACAGGATATATTATTATTTTAACATACTTTTTCAAGGACGAAAAGGGTACGGAATGGAATTTTATGGAATTTTCTAAAATTTTTCGAGAACTTTACCGCAGAATTGGATTAAATAGGCTGTTCGATTTAAAGTTTTTGGATTCTTTTTGGTGGAAAAGGAAAATAAACCTTGACATTTGTGAGGATTCGAGTAAAATATATTTAGTTCTACTTGAAAATTCAGGAAAGGACCGCCTTTTCCTGAATTTTCAAGTGGAATCAGTATATCATTTTTCCACAAGTCAACTGATTTTAAGTTATGTCCATAAAAAGTAACCCAATTTCCTTTCTTCAGGATGCGTTTCAGAACTCTGTCGTTATTTTTGACGGCGCGATGGGGACTGAGCTGTATCGGAATCACATTTTTACGAATTCCTGTTTTGATGAGTTGAACCTGTCTCGCGCTGACTTGGTGGTGAAGATCCACGAAAGTTATCTGGAAGCCGGTGCGGAGGTTCTCACGACGAACTCGGTGGCGGCGAATTCTTTTTATCTCCAGAAGTTCGGTTTCGCGGACCGGACGGAGGTGATTAATGAAGCGGCAGTGAAAAACGCCCAGAAAGCAATTCAGAATTGGCGCGAAAAACATCCGGGAGAGGCGGAAAAGCGGATTTATATCGCTGCGAGCGTCGGACCAATTATGGATGAACATCAGGAACTCGATTTTGACCGTGCGGTGGCGATTCAGGTTCAGCAGGTTCTCGCGTTATGGCGGGCGGGCGCGGATTTTATCATGTTCGAGACGCTTACGAGTGCCGACGCACTGCTGACGGCGGAGTATGCGGTTCAGAATATTCTGGAAAAGACAGGGGAAGAGATTCCATTTATCCTGTCGTTCCGTCCGTATCCGCCGAGTGAATATGAGAAGACGAGTCCGCTAGCGGAAATGGTGAAGAATTTCCAGGAAATCTGCACGTTACACAAGTTGCCGACACCGCTGGCGTATGGGATGAACTGCGGTCTGGGACCGGATGAGATGCTGGAGGCGGTTCAGGAGGTGATTCCGCTGATTTCCGCGCCGATGGTGGTTCAGCCAGAGGCGGGCGCACCGCGGAAGGTGGAAGTGCGCTCGATTTCCATGTCGTCGCCGGAGTTTTTCACGGAATATGCGAAACGTTATATTGATCTCGGCGTGCGTGGAATTGGCGGGTGTTGTGGAATTGGACCGGAACATATTCTGGAGATGGCTCGGTCGGTGAAGCCGTTGGCGAATGCGCGTCTGCGTGATGTGAATGAGCGAGAATTGAGCGAGAAAGCACAACTTCTGGAACCCACACCGCTGGCGGAACGGTCAGAGCTGGGACGGAAACTGGCGGAGAAAGAGTGGATTACGAGTGTGGAACTCGTCCCGCCGCGAGGTTTCGACTTGACGGCGACGATTGAGAAATGCCGACGGCTGAAGGAGATGGGCGTGAATTGTATTAATATCCCGGACGGTCCGCGTGCGAGTTGCAAGATTTCGTCGATTGTGACGTCGGATATGATTCAGCGTGAGGCGGGAATTGAGACGATTCTGCATTTTTGCTGTCGTGACAAAAATCTGATTGGCATGATGGCGGACCTGCTGGGGACGGCAGCGTGCGGAATTCGGAATATTCTCTTCATCACGGGTGACCCGCCGAAACTTGGGGATTATCCGGATGCGACGGGGGTTTTCGATACGGATTCGGTCGGAATGACGAAAATTCAGCAACGTATGAATCGCGGTGTGGATTTAGGCGGAAATCAGTTGCCACAGCCGACATGTGCGGTGACAGGTGTCGGTTTTGACCCCAACGCGCTGGACCCGGAGCGGGAATACTCGCGGTTCTTTCGGAAAGCGGAGGCGGGGGCGGAATTCGCGATTACTCAGCCGGCGTTTGACGTGGATGTGGTACTTCGCGCGTTGGACCGTGTGGCGGATTCGGGAGTGCCGATTATGGCAGGAATCTGGCCGTTGGCGAGTTATCGGAATGCGTATTTCATGAAGACGGAAGTGCCTGGCGTGACGGTGCCGGATTCCATTATGGAACGGATGGAGCGTTACGAAAAGAAAGAGGACCAGCAGGCGGAAGGAATCGCGATTGCGCGGGAAATTGTGGAGAAGATTAAAGATAGAGTGGTTGGGATTCAGGTTTCCGCGCCGTTCGGGAATATAGATATTGTGTCGCGCGTGCTGGACGGATATATAAAGTAAAAAACACATAAAAAGAAAGCGACGTAGTCGCGATTAAGAGTTTTTTGAAGGGAGAGTGTGAGGGGGAAACAATTTTGCAAAAATGTTTCCCTCCTCACCAGCGTAAATTCTCTACGGGTAGCCGATTTCTCCCGACAGGGTGAAATTCGGCGTTGGTGTTTAGAGGATAAACTCATTACGCAAGTATCCACTCTTCGAGAGGAACTTGCTACCCGTCATGTTGTGACGCTCGTGGGAGAAAACATTTTTGCAAAATAGGTTTCTCCCAGACCCACTAAAACGGTTAAATTACCGAATCTCGTTGGGCGGTCCTGTCGCAAGTCGTTTCGCAACGCGTAACGACGGCGAAGCGAGATTTCAGGTTGCGTCGGGATTAAAAAATCCAAAAAAACTTTTAATCGCAATCTTCGATTACTTACTTTAAAATGTATAAATATTAAAAGGTTTTTGAAGGATATTTACACAATGTGTATTAAGGTTCATTGCCGAAACGCCAAGCTCCGTAGGAGCGTCATGTAATAGCCGTGGGTGTAAACCCACGGAAAGCGTTTCGGCACCGTCCCCACCCCCCAACCCTCTCCCCACGCCGAGGGCGTGGGGAGAGGGAGAATTGTGTTTCGGTCTCCGTTTACCGTGGATTTACACCCACGGCTATATATATTTGACCGCTACGCGGTCGAATGACGGTTTTTACCGTCTGTTGTGGATGTTTCCTTCAGGAATTCATGAAATATTCAGCCTAAAAGTCACCATTTTTCAGAAAAAGGACACGAGATGAAATTTTTTGACTGGTTTGATTTGTCTGATTTTGTTGACTGGTGTGACTTCACAGGCTGTGTGAATCATTTCATGAACTGGATACTGGAAAAACCGTTGCAGGCGGTGTTTTGGGCGTATTTCCTTTTTTTGTCCTTTTTGCTGATTATTCATAATCCGTTCGCATATGTGCCGATTGATGAAGAATTGGTCGAAAAAGGTTTCGGATTGTCACTCAGTCCACATGTGCTGTCGTTTTCCGTGCTGGCAATTTTGGGTTTCGCAGCGCGTTTTCATCACCCATGGTGGATGTTTTTCGGACTGTTCCTGTATGCGGGAGGGACGGAATTGATGCAGGGGGCATTACACCCGTGGCTCGGAAGGTACTGCGACATCTGGGATTTTTGGGATAACGTTCAGGGATTGATTTACGGTGGTCTGGCGTGGAGTATGGTTCATTACGGTTTTTCGTGGGTGAAACGGACAGTTGGGATAGGATAAAAAATAGAAAAGGAAAGATAGAAGAAAAACCATTAAATCTCTCCCACGGATCTCACAGACTTTCACAGAGAAGAGTGAGATTTTGTGAATGAGGTTATTACGTTTCCTAAAATGTAAATGGAATAAATTATGATGGAAAAGAACATTCAAGAATATTTAACTGTCGCAGAAGAGACGGCACGAGCGGCGGGAAAGGTCTTGCTGGATTATGCTGATCGGTTTCATGTACGTGAAAAAGGACATGCGGACCTCGTGACGGAAGCTGATTTCGCTTCGCAGGAAAAAGTGAAGGAAATGATATTGGGAGCTTTTCCGACGCATAAAATATTAGGTGAGGAAAATATTCCTGGAACCGACGCGGCTGGCGGTCCCGGCGTATATCGGTGGATTGTGGACCCACTGGACGGAACGACGAATTATGTGCACAAGTATCCGCATTTTGCTGTCTCGCTTGCGCTGGAATACGACCGAGAAATGCAGGTTGGTGTGATTTTTGCGCCGATGACGGGTGAATGTTTCACTGCGATTCGCGGTGGTGGTGCGTTTTTGAATGGAAAACAGATTCACACAAGTCCAGAAACGGAAATTGAAAAAAGCCTCGTCGCGATTGGTATGCCACCGGAATCCGGACCGGGAAGTCTCGATTTGCGTGGTTTTTTATATGCGTTACAGAGTACGCAGGGGTTCCGTCGGACGGGGTCTACTGCCTTAAATATTGCGTATGTGGCTAGTGGGCGTATGGATGTAGCATGGCATTTCCGCACCAAGCCGTGGGATGTCGCGGCGGGAACGCTCATGGTCCGTGAGGCAGGTGGGGTGATACGTAGCTCGAATGGAGGTGAATTCTGCGTCGATAACGGTGATTTTATCGCGACCAGTACGGATTTTTTAATGGAAAAGTTCCTGAAACTGATTCCGGAAGTGTAAAAAAGATTAGGTTATACTGACTTCACCTTAAAATTTAGGGAAGGATGGACTTTTCAGCTGTCATTTCAGTAACGCGGAATGACGGTAAAGTGAAATTTTATAGCGCATCGGGTATAAAATGTAATATTTATAGGATAAAAAGTAAAAATACAAGAAAAAACGTGAAGTAAGAAGGGATGGAATTTTATGGATACTAAAAATGGAAAAAAAGCACTGGTAACGGGTGGAACTGGATTTCTGGGGCGTAACCTAGTGAAATACCTTCTAGATCGTGGGTGGAACGTGGTGTGTCTTGTTAGACCGAATTCGCGTCATGGTGTGTTGACGGAAATGGGCGCGGAGTTGGTTCTTGGCGACTTTACGCAGGAAGAAATACTGAAAAAAGCGGTTGAAAATGTGGATGTGGTTTTTCATGTGGCGGGGTGTGTCGCCGCTCTAACACTTGAAAAAGTTATGCAGGTGAATTGTCAGTATTCGGAAAATCTGGTGCGTGTCTGTGCGGAGAAGGAAAATCCGCCGATTTTCGTGTATGTTTCGTCGCTGGCCGCTGCTGGACCGTCTACTCCGGAGCGTCCACATGAGGAGGATGACCCGTGTAAACCGATTTCGTGGTATGGGAAGTCAAAATTCGCGGCGGAAATGATGTTACGGGGGTACGCGGAACGGTTACCGATAACCGTAGTGAGGCCGCCGATGCTGTTCGGACCGTATGACCATGAAGTCGTAAAATGGTTTCAGGGCATTCGGAAGTCTGGGATTTTTTTCATTCCTTTTATCCGGAATTATCGATTTTCCATGGCACATGTGGATGATGTGTGTCAGTTACTTGTGCTGGCGTCGGAAAAAGGTGACCGGATGGTGAAGGAGCCGGAAACGCAGGGGCAGGCGGTTTATTACGTGTCGCAGACGGAACACCCAACTTATATGGAGATGGGGAAAATTTTCGGGACGGCTCTGGGACGGAAACGGACGTTTATTCTGCCGGTGTCGCCGATTGTGATGCGGATTGTGTGTGGTGTTTCTGAGTTCTGGGCACAGCGGACCGGGAAAGTGACGACGCTGGGAATGGATAAATATAGGGAAGTATCGGCCGGGTCTTGGAGCTGCTCGGCAGATAAAGCACGGAAACAGTTGGGATTCCAGAATCAGGGAACGTTGCAGGAACAGTGTAATACTACTGCGAAATGGATTCTGGAACATGAAAAATAATAACCCTAAACGGTGTAAAAGCCGATAAAGTGGAAAAAGTAAGGATATTTTTCGTTTTTATACCTGATACACTATAAAATTTAGCTTTACCGTTGTTTCGCTTACTGAAACGATTATCGGAAGGAGCCTCCTTCTCTGAATTTTATGGTGGAATTAGTATATTTTTCGAGAAATGTCTTTTTAGGTCAACTTCTTCAGGAACGGGAGTTTTTATGGTAGCAGAAGTCAAGTTGGTCGGTGGAATGCCGGATTTTACGCAGATTAAGGAGCGTCTGTATGTTGGTATGGACGTTGGCGGAACGAAAATCCGGACCTCGCTGGTCAGTGAGTCTGGCACGATTTACGCACATCTGAAGGATAAAACTCCGCGTGATTGTCCCGCAGAAGTGACCGTGGAAGCGATTCAGGAGTCGATTCGTGACTTACTGGATTATTTTAACCTGCCTCTCTCGCGGATAGCGGCCATTGGAATCGCGATTCCGGGTGTCGTGGAGCCTGAGACGGGAAATGTGGTGGTTACGCCGAATATGAACCTGACGGGGGTGCCACTCGGTGATATTCTGTCGCAGTATTTTGGTATACCGGTATTTCTGAATAATGATGGGAATCTGGGGACGCTCGGTGAAACGTGGCTCGGAGCGGCGCGGAATGCTCGTAGTGTGGTCGGGATTTTCGTTGGGACAGGCGTCGGAAGCGGAATCGTCACGAATAATCAGCTCTGGATGGGGGCAGGGCACGCAGCGGGAGAAATCGGACACATTATCGTGAGTACGCCGGCGAGAAGCTGGAAATCGCGGATTGCGTCGCTGTTACCGGAAGGAACGGAAGTTGAGAAAATGGCGGATTATCCGGTCTGCGGGTGCGGGAATATCGGGTGTCTGGAGTCTTTCGCGAGTCGAACGGCGATTGAGCATGCGATTCAGGAAGCCGTGGCGCTCGGCGTGCCGAGTAAGATTACGGAATTCTCGAATGGCGACGTTTCCATCGTGAAATCTGGTGCGCTCGCGAAAGCGTTAAAGGCGGAAGACCCACTCGTAACTGCGATTGTGCACTATACGGCGGAAGTTCTGGCTTATGCGTGCCTCACGGTTCGGCATCTGATTGACCCGGAGGTGATTATCTTCGGCGGTGGTGTGATGGAAGCGTGTTATCGGTATGTTCTGCCGATTATCGAGGAAATTGTGTCTGCGGATAAGTTGCCAGCTGCGCCGTCGAATCGTCGGATCGTTCTTTCACTACTGGGAGATGATGCGGTTGTGCTGGGAGCGGTTGCGTTAGCACATGCGCGTGTGAATCGTGCGGAAAATCCCGTTGCGCACGCAGTCGCGGAGAAAACGGTGAAAAAAACGGTCCAGAAAACGCTGGAATACAGTTCGGATTCTGGAGAAATTCGCGTGAATGGGCAGTCGCTCCATACCGATTTTTACTGGAATTCATGTGGAAAAGCGATTCTGCGTGAAGAGGATGATTTTAAGATTCGGCGACGTGAGTTAAAGTCGTTTTTTGACGAGAATGTGACACAACTGATTATCGCGTCTCGGCATCCGGAAAAAATAGTGGTCACGCCGAAAGCGATTGATTTTCTCACCCTCCACGGCGTTGCGGCACGTCTCTGCACACTGGAAGAAGGTGTCATGGCTATTTCGGAAAACGCGGGAAATGACGGACCAGAAACGCTCGCAGGAATTTTCATTTTGGAAAAATAGTAAGAGGGGATAGGGTTCAGGCATTAGGGGATAGTGATTTTCAGTAATGTAAAACATTCCCAGTTGGAAACATACCGTTCCTCATCGCTACACCCTACATACTATATCCTAACCCCTACACCTTAT
>JAUNAI010000146.1 GCA_030527705.1 Planctomycetia bacterium
TTATACCGCAAGAGTTGGTTTTTGTCAAGGACTCTTTAGAAATGAAATTGTTTTGAGTAAATACACAAAATATTCGGAATAGGGCTTGCATTTTCTCTGTTTTTGTGTTAAAATAGGATAGGTTTATTTTTATTGACGTTAAATTTAATTATTCTCCAATTGCCGATTCGGCGGTGTGGAGAAAATATAGAAAAAAACATATATGACAACGTATATCATCAGACGACTGTTAATCGGGGTACTGACGCTCTTGCTTATCACGCTCATCGTGTATGGTTTAATCCGAAACATGCCGGGAACGCCAGTGACGCAGATGGAACTCGCTGACCCGAGCCGCGCACTAAGTCCAGAAGATGAGAAAATGCTAAATAAGATTTACGGTCTGGATAAACCGTGGTATCAGGCATATTTTATCTGGCTCGGAAACGCTCTGAGTGGAGATTTAGGGACTTCTTTCTCGGAAAAAGCTCCAGTAACAACCGTGATTGGACAGCGTATTGGACCGACGCTTCAACTGTCGATTACGTCACTGATTCTGACATATTCGCTAGCGATTCCGATGGGGCTTTTTTCGGTCGTACGGAAAGGGAAACCAGAAGAACAGATACTGAGCGTGTTTCTCTACGTGTTATATTCCGTACCGGGGTTCGTGGCGGGTATCGGGTTACTCATTATTTTCTACCAGTACCTGAACTGGTTACCGCCGGGGCTTCACGATTCGGGGTATGATTCCTATACAACGTGGGAAAAGTTTCTCGATAACGTCCGACACATGATTTTACCAGTGACGTGTTATACCTACGCGTCGTTGGCGTATCTGAGTCGATTCATCAAGGCGAATATGGAAGAAGTAATTCGACAGGATTATATTCGGACCGCGCGCGCAAAAGGTGTTTCGCCGTGTAATATCGTGTTGCATCACGCGTTTAGAAACACGCTGATTCCGTTTGTCACGCTGTTAGGACTATCACTTCCAGGTCTGTTGGGTGGGTCAATTATTATTGAACAGATTTTCAACTGGCCTGGCATGGGAATGGCGTTTTTCCAGAGTATCGCGAATCGCGACTATCCGGTCATCATGGGAATGGTCCTTCTATTCTCGGTTTTGACATTGTTGGGGCAGTTAATTGCCGATATTTTGTACGCAGTGGTGGACCCGCGCGTGGCACTAAAATAAACAAGAACACAAGAAACACAAAAAGCAAGAAAAGCAAGCAATCGTAGATTGCGATCAAGAGTTTTTTGAAAGAGGGGTCTGGGGAGAAAACAATTTTGCAAAAATGTTTTCTTCCCACGGGCGCAACGACATGACGGGTAGCAAGTTCCTCCCGACAGGGTGGAATCTTGCGTAATGTGTTTAGCCTTGTGACACAAAAACATTCGTGAGGCGGGGAACATTTTTGCAAAATAGTTCCCCCCTCACACTCCCCCCTTAAAAAACTCCTAATATTTAATAAATAAAACACAAAAAAAGCAAGCAATCGAAGATTGCGATCAAGAGTTTTTTGAAAGAGGGGTCTGGGGAGAAACCTATTTTTGCAAAAAATGGTTTCTCCCATGAGTGTCACGGCATTACGAATAGCACGAACGTCCACTGTAGACTAAAGTCTACAGTTAGTAAAACGAAGTCCCTTCGGGACTGTCGCGCAAGCGCGATTTATGAAAACAGTGTTCAGGCAATTTAACCCCGCCCCCTCCGTCACCTTTGGTGACACCTCCCCTAATAGAGGAGGCTTTAAATAATTTTAATACGATTTTTTACGATTTTTAATATGAACGACGAAAATACCCTTCCGATGGAAAAATCACGCGGTTACTGGGCTGAAACGTGGCGGAGATTCCGTCGCCGTCGGCTCGCCATGTGCGCGCTGGGTTATATTTTCCTGCTCTCGCTGACGGCTATCCTGTCGCCGATGATTGCGGGGACGAAACCGGTAATTTGTAAGTATCAGGGGAAAATTTACTTCCCATGCCTCGGTTATTTTCATCCACGGCTGGAAAATGCGGTCTTTTTCCGTGACGATATTGTCCGTGCCTATCCGCGTCGGTTGAAGGAAATGGATCCGGAAAGCTGGGCGATTTTCCCACTGGTTTATAATGATACCGTTTACCGCGTCCGCGAAAATGACATGCCGGGACGACCGGAAAATCCGTATGGTACGCATGGTCATCCGTCGTGGCAGAATCCCTGCGGTACGAACGTTTACGGTTATGACGTTTTCTCCATGCTTGTGCACGGAACGCGGACGGCGTTGCTCGTCGGTTTCGTCTCGACGGGCCTAGCGTCCATGATTGGTATCACTCTCGGTGCGTTAGCGGGATATTTTGGAAGCTGGATTGACCTAGTAATTAGTCGACTGATTGAGGTGGTCATCTGTGTCCCAACGCTCGTGCTGATTCTGGCGGCAGTGGCAATTATCGAAAAACCGAACATCTGGTACGTCATGATGATTATCGGCGTCACAAGCTGGCCGGGAATCGCACGTCTGACGCGTGGTGAGTTCATCAAGCTGAAACAGAGTGAGTACGTTTCCGCCGCTCGGTCACTCGGAGCAAGTCAGTTCCGTATCATTTTCCGTCACATTTTGCCCAACGCGCTGGCACCGGTGTTGGTTCCAATTACGTTTGGAATTGCGGCGGCGATTCTGTTGGAAAGCTCACTCAGCTTCCTCGGTATTTCCGCGTCGAGTGCGTCGGTCAGTTGGGGAGCAGTTTTAAGCGACGGGCACCGGAATCTGTCGATGTGGTGGCTGACATTCTTTCCGGGGCTTCTGATTTTCATGACGGTTTTAGCGTATAACCTGATTGGCGAGGCGTTGCAGGAAGTGACTGACCCACGACAGCGTGGAAGTCGCTAAAAAAGAAAAAGAAGAAAAGAAAACAAGAAAAGCAAGCAGTCGAAGACTGCGATTAAGAGTTTTTTGAAAGAGGGGCCTGGGGAGAAAACAATTTTCAAAATGTTTTCTCTCCCACGACCGTCACGACATTCCGGGTAGCAAGTTCCTCCCGCAGGGTGGAATCTTGCGTAATGCGTTTACCCTTGTGACACATAAACATTCGTGAGGCGGTGAACATTTTTGCAAAATAGTTCCCTCCTTACACTCCCCGCTCAAAAAACTTTGAATTATAACTAAATCGCAGAAATTATTTATGATGAATGATACCCTTTTAGATATTCGTCACCTGAAGACCTCCTTTTTCACGGAAGAAGGGACGGCTCAGGCGGTTAATGATGTTTCCTTCTCGATTCCGCGTGGGAAAACCGTCGGTGTCGTAGGAGAGAGTGGCTGTGGGAAATCCGTTACCGCCATGTCCGTTATGGGGCTGATTCTCCCACCGGGGAAAGTTACGGATGGAGAAATCCTCTTTCATGGCAAAAATCAGGAAAAACCGATTGATTTACTGACGCTCAGCGAGCCGGAACGGAGGAAATTTCGTGGCGGAAGTATCGCGATGATTTTCCAGGAACCGATGTCGTCGCTAAATCCTGTTTTTCGGATTGGAAACCAGATTGCGGAAGCGATTATGCTCCACACGCCGGGAATCAGCAAGAAAGATGCGCGTGAAAAAGCGGTCGAAATGCTGGAAAAAGTCCGAATTCCAGAAGCGCGAGTACGTGCGTCGGATTTTCCACACAATTTTTCAGGCGGTATGCGTCAGCGTGCGATGATTGCGATGGCGTTATCGTGTAACCCGGAACTTTTAATCGCGGACGAGCCGACGACGGCACTGGACGTAACGATTCAGGCGCAGATTCTTGACCTGCTAAATGACCTGAAACGCTCATTGGGGATGTCAATTATGATGATTACGCACGATTTAGGCGTCATCGCGGAGATGGCAGACGAGGTAGTCGTCATGTACGCGTCGAAAGTCGTGGAGAAAACGGACGTGAAGACGATTTTCAGTACTCCACGGCATCCGTACACGCTTGGTCTGTTGCGCTCACGACCAGAGCTTGGAAACCGAAAAACCGCAGAAAAGGCGGAAAGTTCGGAAAGTGCGCCCAAAATGGAACTTTACTCGATTCCGGGAATGGTACCGAGTCCGTTATGTTTTCCGTCTGGCTGTAAATTTCATCCGCGGTGCCCCAACTGTCAAGCAATCTGCAAGACGCAAGAACCGCCATTAATCGAAATCGCTCCGGGACATGAAGTCCGCTGTCATTTCGCGAAGAAATAGAAAATGAGGGTTGGTCAATTAAAAATTTAACATACTAACAAGTTAAATTCAAGAGGTAATCATGGTTCCTTTTTCAGGTTTATCAATTGTGAGTTTTATGGTTTTCTGCATGTCATTACTTTCCATGTCTGAAATTGGGTATTCGGTAGTGTATGCGGAAGAAAGTCTGACAGAAAATGCTGTGAAAAATACGACAAAAAGCATAAATTCAGTAACGCATAATTTAAGTGATAGTAAATGTGAATATAAAATACAAAAAAATGATAAGGTTTATGTTCAAGTAACGGATTATCGTCTTTCTAGAACGAATATGACACTTAAACCTTATTTTTACCTGTATCATCATGTTAACGGTAAGGCGGAAATTTATTGCAAGACAGGTTCTAGAGATGGGAAACAGTTTAATCATCAGGTAGATTCTCCTAAAAAATATACCTTACGATTTCCAAGGTCGGAAAAAATGGATTTTTCGTTGGATGTTTTATCTGACTGGGGAAATCAAGTTGCAGTAAAAGGGAAAAATTTCTCCGCAGAATCATTGTTTGAATGGACAAATTCAAAACAGAATAAAGATGTTTTTACTCTTGAAATTTCAGAGGGAAATAAAATCAATCTGAAATTCATAGAAAAAGACGAAGAGGAGTATATTTTTCAAGTAGTTTCTTATTCTTTTGAACAAATTGAAAAAAGTTACCTAGATTTTGTAAAAGATAAATATCCTCTTCAACTTATTCTTAAAGATGGAGAAAATGAGTTATTGACACATGAATTTCCAGATGGCCAATTGTCCGCCACTATCAACAATTCGGATATATTGGAAATTCTTCTGGAAAATGAGTCAACACCGGAAATTTTATTTCAATTTGTGAATGATAGCGGAGAGGTGGCTTCTGTTCAATGTTCCGTCGAAAAGATATTTGCGGATTTTAATGCAAAAATGCAACAGAATCCGGAAGATAAAACGACTTGGACCACAACAATTAGTGACAAAAAAACGGGAAATACCATCACTCTAAAATTTGCGGGCATTCAAAAAATATACGCGATAAAATCGATTAATATTCCGACTGGTTTCTCAAAACGTGACTTACCAAGATATGCAGAAAAAGGATATGCGCCCAAAATTCGTGTTTATGTATACATGAATGGAAAATCATGTGGAATTGATAAAGATTATGCCGCAACGGGAATTCGCGCGTGGAGTGCGACATTTCCTGAAGGAGAGAAAAATAGGTTCGAAATTCGTGAGGGAATTGATTCTGCATTTTCCATTTCGATCCGTGATGCGGATACGATGTTTTACGAAATTTTTCTTTTAGATATTTCCAACATTTGTGATTTAGCTTTTCGAGATACAATTTTTGAAAATGAAACTACGTTTTCCAATCGGGAATCTGCAGTTAAAATAGATTTTCAAGCTTTACAGTAGGAGGAGTATATGTCACGTTATTGTTTCATCTCCATTTTAATTGGTATCGGAATTGGTTTTCTTCTTTCTTTGTTATTAAATTATCCGGGTAAGAGTAATCAGATTGTGGTATGTGACAGCAATCTACGTAACCAAGTGATAAACGATAATGTGAGCAAAATTGTATTACAAGAAAAGTGGGGACTTGAGCTTCTTAATTACGCATTAGAACCTTCTTCTGGAAACAGAACATCGGATGAGGAAATCTTTCGAGGAATCGTTCTGGATGTTGCGTTCCAACATGCGGAAAAGAATCCTAATTTACTTCCGGCGTACTGGCAAAAAGTAAAAGTTCACCTAGAAAGACAACAAAATATGGAACCGATTGTCAAAATTGGACTGCTGGAACTTTTTATCGAGAAAATGGACGAAATTTTACTGAATAGTAGGTCTTTAGAAGAATTAAAAAATGCGTGGGAAGCAAGACAGGAGGCGGACCAATATTTTCGACAGATGGTAAATTCAGAAGGAGAAAAGAACCTTCTCATTTTCGAGAAAATAGGCATTCATATCCGTGGCGCAATTCTCCAAGGGAATGTCGCAGATATAGAGCCCAGATTTATTTTAGCGGCTACGAATTTAGAGAATCTTATAGATTATATTGAAAATCCATCGTGGAAAGAACGTTACTTGAAACTATGTATTGATACGATAGAAGAATTACTGTCAGAAACAGAAAATCGAATGAGGGATTTTCAGAAAAGACTTGCTACAATGAAGGAAGTAACCAAATCCGAAACTTTTTCTCCACAGAAAGATAAAACGGATGAGTCATGGTTATATGGAGAAACTTTTAAGTTACTGGAAGAGTTTCAAATTTTCGTTCAGAATTATTTAAATCCGGAAATTTTGAAGGTTATTGAAAGCTATAATGGAGAAAATGCGAATTTTATGAAAAGATTTTTGAAGCTGGAAAAATCCTCAGCCGATTTTTTGAGAGATACGCAACGTTTAAATTCAATTCGTTATAACCTATGGGCTAATCAGCTAATTTATCAGTCAGAACATGGTGATTCAGGCGTTGCGCTTCAAAATTTGGCAAAAATTTCTGTTGAATTGCTAGATACGTCTGTTGGAATACTTTTTAACGAACGTGAATCAGCTCTTTTAAGTAAACTCCGTGCGAGTGAAAATATTGCCAATGCAGTACAACGTGTTATTCTTACCGAAAAAGTTCCCCTTTCTGCATTTTAATTGGCATAAACAAAAATGAAACTTAAATTTGGCGAAATTAGGGAGCATGAATGATGAGATGGAAAAGTATCCTATTTCTGTTACTGACGGGAATTTTGGTATGTTGCTCGTCGAATTTATACGGAAGGTCTATCAATACGCGCTCTTTAGGATGTGCACTGGTAAGTGGAAATCTGAATTATTCAGACACTGAAATAATTCAAAAAACGATTGGTAGTGTTAGCGAAAAAGCGGTAAGAAAAACGAAAAATTTTTCGCATTACATGAGCCTTAATGAAAAAGGATTCACTGGAAAGGGGTTTGAAGCTCTGACAGTATTAAAATATCAAAAAAAAATAGGTTTTCAGCAACTTCTCCCAACAGCGGTCCTTGGTGATCCGCATCATGTAGCTGACTTGTTACTTTTCGATAAACGAGGTAAGGTCGTTTCGGAATTTCAATTAAAAGCTGGAAAAAAGATTGCAATTTCAGCATTAAGTGATAAACGCTACGATAAATGTATTATCTTAACGCATCCAGAAACTATGGAATCCATCCAAAAAGAATTAACACAGAAAATATTTCAGGCGCAACGTCGTAGGGTTGAGTTATCACAAAAATGGAAAAGTGTCAAAAATGCAATCATCTCTGGAAGATTGACGGATCATGTAAATTCTATGGTAGTACCTTCACGGTACGAATCTCTAAAATTTACTAGAAAAGTTAAGAAAATACAGTATAATGAACTGAGGAAGAATATTTTTGATAGTAGCCATGTCATAAAAAGAATAAATTCCTTGAGTGCCCCTAGACAATTTAACATTCTTGTTGGATTAGGGAAAAAAATAGCAGGAGATACAGCATCTCTTTTGGATGTTTTACTGGGAGTACGACGGATTTGGCAAGCAGAAGGACAGTTTAATCAAGGTATCCTTGATTATGACTTGGCAAGTTATAAAAAGATTATTGGAATGATTCAGGTCGGTGTCGGAGCTATTAGTCTTGCAATGATTTTTACTCCAGAACCCATCACCAAAATCGTTGCGTTGGTGGCCATTACAGTAGGAATTGTAGTAGAGGTCATTGATTGCTGGATAAATTACATACAAGTAAAACGAAATGATATGAGGAAAAGGCTTTTTCAGAGAATTTCGACTCGTGAACGTGTCAATGCGGTCAGACAACTACTTTTAAAAAATATAAGTCAAATAGAGAAAATACCGTAAAGTAATAATACATATATTTAATCAGTTTTCACAAATATTAACGTCGTTTCTTTTCCTCACACTCGTGCAGAACCTCCGCGAGTGTCTTGACAAGGAACTCGATTTCCATCGGTTGATGCGCAGCGGTCACGGAAATACAGAATTGCGGTTTTTTCGTAAAATGCGTCAGACCAACACGGCAACCACGCGCCTCAAGAACCTTCAGCGTCTCTTTCGGATTCGGAACTTTTACAAGAATAAACGGTAAAAAGGGATTCGACTGGAACGTAATACCAGCCTCCGTCAGCTTTTCCGCAAGAAACTGAACATTTTTCCGTAAAATTTCATGACGCTCGGGTTCCGCAGCCAATTCCAACGCTTTCAGACCTGCCACGATGGAAGAAAGCGGAATTTCACTCCACGAACAACAACACGGTTCATGTCGCCGCATGACACGGAGCCATTTCCGGTCACCGACAATAAATCCACCACTCGCACCAAAAGCATCGCTGAAAGAGCCACTAAAGAAATACTGCACGCTCGCTTGTGCGTTCGGCTCACGATTCGGTAAAACCCCAAAATGCTCAAACGTTCCACGGTAATGCTCCCCAAGAAGGCCAACACCAAGAGAATCGTCCAGAATAATCATTCCGGAAATTCCATGCTGAGCATGAATCGCCTCCAGACGCGCGCTCCATTCATCAATCGGTGCGATTTTTCCATACGTCTCACAGATACCACTGGCCAAAATAACAATACGCGATACCGTTTCGGGAATTTTTTCCCAACATTTCTCCGTTAACGTTTCAATTCGAGCAGATTCACACTGACGCTCTATAATTTCGAGTACGTCCACAATCGCTCCATCCGTTTCCGGCGGAATAAGAATCCAGTCGTCCTCCTGAATTAAATCACGTAATAGCGCAACAAGAGCCAGATATCCGTCCGGAAAATAGAGCATCCGTTCCGCATCAAAAAAATGCGACAAACTTCTCTCAAAAGTCTTGTAATAATCTACAGACTCTTCAGAGTCGAACGTCAGCTGGAGAATCTCCGGCGCTGAACGAATCGCTAAATAATCGGATGGACAGAATGAATACATGAAAACTTTTTTTACTGACAACTTGCCGAACACCGGACCAATAGGGATACTATTATAAATTTATCAGTTATCCCGCCATAATTCAATAGCGATTTCGCGAAAACCCCTCCTTTTTTCCAAAAAATCTGAAAATATATCCATTATAAAAGAAATACTCCGGAATTTCGTAATATCTTGAAAGAAAAAGATGGTTTTAGTGTGAAACCGATTTAATTTCTATTTTCTGAAACATCCAACTTTCACGGACGTTTTTTTTCATTTTTTTTCTGCCCCGGTGCTTGTTTTTTACAGGATTTTCTTTTATAATAAAAAAGAATGTTCTTACATTTCTACATTTTTCCAAAATTCCTACAGAAAAGATAAAAAGGAAAAAACATGCGTATTTTATCCAGCCTAAAATTAGGATTATTCGGCGTTCTCGTAGTCAATGCGATTTTCGCTCAGAATATGATTTTCGCGGAAGAAGCACCTTCCCCCAAGAACCCAGTTTCAGCGGAAAAGGTCCTTTATCCGGAAAATCCTGCACTCACAGAAGCGCGAATTGCGCGGAATGGCGACTTTTTCGTCGCGAAAAACGGAAATGATACTTGGAGTGGAACGCTCGCCGAGCCGAACGAAAACGGAACCGACGGACCTTTCGCGACGCTTGACCGGGCGAAAACAGCAGTCCGTGAAGCAGTAAAAGCAGTAA
>JAUNAI010000147.1 GCA_030527705.1 Planctomycetia bacterium
ATCATTTCATCTCATTTATCGAAAATTTTTAATTGCGATTGTGGAGCGTGCTTTTTTATGTAGGTTTCTTTATTTTTCTTTAACCATATAATTTATCAGTGGTCTTTCTTCGGACCAAGTTGTTTACACCGATGGAACCAAGCACGGATAAACCGGATAGGGACGGAACCAGATAAAATCTAAAAAAAGGACAGGAACCTAAAATGGCACGGAAAATCATTTTGGATGTGGAGCCGGGGATTACGGATGTTTTAACGCTTTATTATGCGCTTTTTGATCCGGAATTTAATGTATTAGGGATTACGGTATGTGGCGGAACCAATTCGTTGCCGACGGCGTTACGATGTGTTCAGCGGATTCTCGATGCGATTCAGCCTGCACAGATGCCACGATTGGGAGTGGGGATGGGGTATCTACCGATGCCGATGGGGGACTTGGAGGAGTTTCATAGTTCGTCATTTTTCTCAGCTATGGAATTTCCCGACGCGGACTATTTTTCCGTTCAGCCTGCCTGCCGGATTATTAAGGAACTGATTCGTGAAAATCCGCATGAAATTACGCTCCTAACGCTCGGACCACTCACGAATCCTGCTCGTGTATTTTCCTCGCATCCCGACTTAGCGGAACTTTTACATCGGATGATTATTACGGGTGGAAGTGTCCTAGAACCGGGAAATGCGACACTGGCGGCGGAATATAATTTTTATCGTGACCCCAAAGCGGCGGAATGGATCATGCGGACACCCGTAGCGAGAACGCTCCTTCCGTTGGATGTAACGAATCAGATTCTGCTGGATTACGATATTCTTCAGCTTCTCCCACAGACAGATTCTGTTTCTGCACGTTTCCTAAATCAGGCGGTCAATCGACTGTTACAGCTACACCGAGAAATTCTCGGAATCGAGGGAATTTATGTTTCTGGAATGCTTGCGCTGGAGGCCCTCCTTCACCCCAATTTATTTTCTGGTAAAATGATGCATGGTGAAGTGGAAACGGAAGGTGAGAAAACGCGCGGAATGACGATTTTCGATCGGCGTCTGCATCCGAAATTCAGCCCTGACCTAGAAGTCATGCTGAGCGTGGATTCCATAGAGGTTCTGAGGAATATATATCGGTTTCTAGAGCGTTTAACGGAACTTTCGACATAATCCACTTCCGGTAAATTTCCCGAAAATTTAACCCGGAAAAGTCCCCATGTATTACTTAATTGGAACTGATGAAGCTGGTTATGGTCCGAATTTAGGGCCGTTGGCAGTTACTGCGACACTGTGGAAAATCGAAGATGACGTACTCGCACCGGACGCACTGTATTCTGTTCTTGAACCAGTGATTTCTGCGAGTGCTGGGAAAAAAGTGGCTATCCCGATTGCTGACTCGAAAAAATTACACAAGCATGAAAATCTCCAGCCGCTCGAGATGGGTATTTTCGCGGCACTTGAGGCATTAAAACATGTGGGAAGTGTGGATTTAAGCAAGAAATATGCGGAATGTGACTGTTTTATAAATGCCCAGAATCCCCTAAATTTCCCGATTTCCAGTGTGGAATTATGTGATTTTTTCTGTGGTTCTGAAACGGCTCCTCTCCGTGCGGCGGTTCCGTGGCACTCGGCGGAAACAGAAGAGATACTCCCGAAAAACTTGCCGTGTGAGCGTGTTTCAGAACTCGGCGTACTTTTCTTACGGACGCTTTCTGAACACGGAATTACGCTTCTTGGAATCCGCTCCGCGCTTATTTTTCCAGCTGAATTTAACACGGAAGTAGAAGCATGTGGTTCGAAAGGTGTTTTCCTTTCCGACACGACGATGCGGTTAATCGTTTATTTCTGGGAGGAAGTTCAGAAACGCTCCATAACTCAGGAAAAAACGGCTGAAAACGAGCCGAAAAACGTGCTGGAAAATACGACTAAAAAAGTATTAGGAAACATAGCAGGAAATGCTACAGAAAACGTAACAGGAAATGTTGTAGAAAACGTAACAAAAATGGAAGTGGAACCACCGGAAGTCCGTGTTTTTTGTGATAAGCATGGTGGACGGAATTTTTATTTGCCGACGCTCATGGACTTTTTCCCGAATTTACCGTTTTGCGTTGTGGAAGAGGGACGAAATTTCAGTGAATATATTCATTACGGCTCGCAAAATGCGTTGCGAATCCGATTTCAGGCGAAAGGCGAGACGCTACTCCCTGTGGCACTTGCGTCGATGGTGAGTAAATATCTACGGGAGGTTTCCATGAGCCGATTTAATCGCTGGTGGGAACGCGAGATTCCTGGAATTCGGCCTACCGCTGGTTATCCTCTCGACGCAAAACGGTTTCGTGCGGAAATCTCGGAGAAAATGGAAGAAATGAAACTTAACTGGTCTGAAGTGTGGCGGAATCGGTGAAAAGAAGGTTAAAAAAGAGAAAATAAGGAAAAAGAAAAGAGAAAAACCTGAAAATTTCTCTAGCTAAAAATTAGATTTTCATTTATAATACGGATTATAAAAAGAAATGAAAAAAGTGGGGACCGTAAAACGCTCGTGTAACTCCGTTCCCGATTTTTATGAAAGAGGTTTCTTATGAATGATTTTTTACAGCTTCAGGGGAAGAAATTCCTGATTTTTGGCGTGGCGAACAAGAAAAGTGTCGCTTATTACATCACGAAAAACCTTCTGGAATGTGGTTCAGAATGCGTACTGGTCGTTCTGAATGACGAAATTCGGCAGAAAGTCGCTAAAATATTTCCGGAAATCGCGACACGCGGAGAAATTTACTGCTGTAATGTCGAGAAATCGGAAGAAATCGAGCAGCTTCAGAAAGATCTTTCCGCTCGACATGTGGAAGAATCTTTCGACGGAATGGTTCATTCTCTCGCTTTCGCGGACTACTCAGGTGGAATGAAACCGTTCCATGAAACTCGACCGGAACAGTTCTTACAGGCGGTGAATATCTCCTGTTTTTCGCTGACGACGCTCTCCAACGTATTCCAGAAATTGCTGACGCGGACCGCTTCCGTCGTAACGATTTCCATCTCTACCACGCGGATGGCGAGTGAGAATTACGGTTACATGGGCCCTGTAAAAGCGGCACTCGATTCTTCACTCGTTTTCCTTGCGAAATCGTTCAGTGCGTTTTCAGAAATCCGTTTCAACGCGGTCGCGCCGAGTCTGCTGAAAACGTCTGCGTCCGCCGGAATTCCTGGTTACGTTGATTCTTATCTTTATGCGGAGCAGGTTATCCCGCGCCGTCGTGCACTGGAAACTACAGAAGCGGCCAACACGGCTGTTTTCCTTCTCAGTCCCCGTTCCAGCGGTATTAACGCGCAGAAAATTATCGTGGATGCTGGGATGGAGATTAACTATTTCGATAAAGACATTATTCAGAAATATAATCATTAGAAGATTACTGAGCGGTTAAATATTGCAGGCAGGAGAGAACTGTCGGGAGGATTTTTAGGGAGGTATTTAGCCTCGACATGCCAGAAAATTCAATTTTCTTCTATCTCGCGCGATGGAAATGATTACCGAAAAGGCAGTTCTTTTAAGAATTTTATGAATGATTGGTATAGACGCATCCCCCCCTTCTCAACATCTACAGTGTGAGCAGGGGGGACAGTTGTTTTACCTTTATTTATCGATGGTTTTTATGCCTGAGGAAAGGAGGAATCTTAATGATTCCGTCATCAACCTGTAATCTAAAAACCATATGAATCGGTGAGTTCTTAAAACTTAATCGCTTCCAGATACTCGATATTCTTCGGCATCACGTCCGACATGTTCCGCGTGTCGTCATGTTCGAGGAAATAATATTCGACACCCGTTTCTTGCGCAGCTTTCAGAATCGCCGGCAGGTCCAGTTTTCCTTCCGAGAAGAGCATTCCATTCTTGCTGGAGAAATCTTTTACGTGCATCGTCTTGAACCGATTCGGATAGCGTTTCAGGTACGTGACCGGGTCGTAACCGGGATTCGCGACCCAGACTATGTCCATCTGGAAACAGACGTAACGCGGGTCACACTCGCGGACCATCAGGTCGAACAGACATTCATCTTCCGGGCATCCTTCATACTTCACAAATTCGAAACCGTGATTGTGGTACATATAGCTCAAGCCGGCTTCCGCGAGGTATTTTCCCGCTTCATTGAATACGCGGACCGCTTCACGGGCAGCTTCTAGATCGAACGGATTCTCTTTCGAGTGCGGAATTGACGCGACGCGGACGTATTTCACATTCAGAGCTTTCGCATCGGCAATGATTTTGTCGAGACTTTCCTTCTTCGTCAACTGACCGTAACCGACCGGGAGGGACGGAACGTAAAGACCGTGCTTGTCGAGCAACGCTTTATATTCCGTGGCGGTCAGACCGAAAAAGCCGGAGGCTTCCGCAATCGTGAAACCGTGGTCTTCGGCAAATTTCATCGCCGCGTCGACACTTTCTTTCTGGCAGATGTCGCGCAGACTGTACATACAGACGCCGACTGGACCGCGGAAACTTTCACTGGTTCCGACGCCGTTGGACTGTTCCGCAAAAATGGAACTGGAACCGGTCACGACCATCGCGACCACGAGGAGGGAGGCAAGTAGTTTTTTCATGTTAAAATCCTTTATAAAAACCAAAAATAAATATCCAAAACATCTGCGACGAAGTCGCGATTAAGAGTTTTTTGAAAGGAGGGGTTGAGAGGAAAACAACATTCAAAATGTTTTCTCTCCCACGAGCGTTACGACATTATGGGTAGCAAGTCCTCCCGAAGGGGGGAATCTTGCGTAATGCGTTTACCCTAATTATTTCGGAAACCAATCATCAAGTATATGTTTTCGCATGGTTTCCGCATCCATTCTTTCGTAATCCGGGATTGGATACAGCGTCAGGAATTGTGCTACCGTTTCGCGATACCCGGCGGAACGCTCCGGCAAGACTGAATAAACAATTCGCCCGGAAAATATTAATTGTTCCAGTCCCCAGATATATGGCGTTTTCGTCTCGACGAACTGATTCAAACACGTCTCGGTTTCATCTAAAAGTGTCTTGCACGTTTCTTGCAATTTCGGCGTTTTGAGGAAGTTTTCGTCTTCCTGATTCTCGGAAATTTCCTTCAAGATGACTTGCCAGTCACAGGCGTACGCGTACAATTCCATGTTGAGCATACTGATTCTCCGTTCTTCTTCCGTATATTCCCCGGACGGCTGGAGGTTTTCCAGAAACGCTCTCAGTTTCATACATTCGGAGCGCGTCGGCGTTTTCGGCAACTTCGGTAAGCGTGATGGGTGTTCCTAAATTTGCCATTCCCTGCTGAACTGTCAAGCGGTTCAGAATTCCATTTTTATACGCCTCCTGCCAGAGTTCCTGCATTTTTTCTGGTTTTATTGTATATTCTTACTGAAAACGGCAACTGTATAACTCGATATACCACGCAACATGCTTACGGTCGCTCGGCGTAATGTTTTTAGACAGACTGTCGATTTCCTGCTGGGCTTTTTCCTGCGTCCACTGTTGACTAACGACTCTGGTCAAATAATATGCGGTGATTGTCCGAAAAATTTCTGATTTCTCCTCTTGGGTTAAATCCGGCAAGGAAAGAGCGCGGAACGACAGTGCTAGAACGGGATTGGTCAAAAACGTGACATCGTTCTTCTTTGAACGTAGAAGAATTTGGTATGCCTTGTTAACTTCATCTGGACCATGGAAAAAATTCGTTCGGGATAGAATCTCTTTTTTCGTTGCAGATTCCGGGGGATTCAGGTAATCCATCAGCGTTTTTTTCGCCGCGTCGATTTCCTGCTGGGTGGGTTCTTTCGGCATCTCATAGAAAGGAAAATCCAAATTCTGTGCCTCGAGGGAAGGTGTGAACACGCTGAAAATCAGCGCGACGGCGAGGAGCGAAAGGTGGAAACGGTTTTTCATGGTGGAATTCTTTATGATTATGAAAAATTCAAACTAATAAGAGAGGCGATAAAGTTTTGGGCTAAACGCCAACACAAGATTCCACCCTAATCGGGAGGAACTTGCTACCCGTCATGTCGTAACGTCCGTGGGGAGACAACATTTTGAATGTTGTTTTCTCCCCAGCCCCCTCTTTCAAAAACTTCTTGATCATTATTAATGTGTTCTTATTCCACGTCGCCCGCCTTTTCACCCTTCACATACCAACGAAGGTAAGCGTCCAGAAATCCCTGAATGTTGCCGTCAAGAACCGCGTGGAAGTTGCCCATGTAGTAACCCGTCCGTGCGTCTTTCACTCGCTGGTCCGGGTGGAGGAAATAGTTGCGAATTTGCGAGCCAAAACCGACTTTCGCTTTATTTTCGTACTTGTCCGCCTGTTCTTGTTCGCGCTTTTCCTCTTCGATTCGCGCCAGTCGCGCACGGAGCATCTTCAGCGCCATCGCACGGTTTTGGTGCTGCGAGCGTTCATTTTGACACTGAACCACGATGCCGGTTGGAAGGTGCGTCAGTCGAATCGCGCTGGAAGTCTTATTCACGTGCTGGCCGCCTGCACCGCTGGCTCGGAAAACGTCTTCACGAATGTCTTGGTCGCGAATCTCAATTTCCACTGCGTCGGAAACGTCCGGGTCCACATCGACGGCTGCGAAACTCGTCTGTCGTTTTCCTTCCGAGTTAAACGGCGAAATACGCACAAGACGGTGCATTCCAGCTTCCCCTTTCAGGTATCCGTACGCGAGCGGTCCGCGAATGGCGATTGACGCGCTGTTGATTCCCGCTTCATCGTTGTCAAGTCGGTCAAGAATCTCCACCTTGTGTCCCTGCGACTGCGCCCAGTTAATGTACATTCTCAGGAGCATATCCGCCCAGTCGTTTGCGTCCGTTCCGCCGTCGCGCGCGTTGATGGTCAGAATCGCGTCGCAGTTGTCGTTCGGACCGCTCAGCAACGTGAAGAGTTCCAGATGGTCCAGCTCCGTTTCGAGATTCGCAAGATTTTCCGGTACTTCCTCCGCGAAAGACGGATCGTCGTCTGCCATTTCGATCATCGTTTCGAGGTCTTCCAACGCGCTCCACGAGTCATTTAACGGTTTCAGAACGGACTTAATCCCCTTCAGCTCCGCGACGATTGTGGTTGTTTTTTCCGGCACGCTCCAGAAATTCACATCCTGAACCATCAGGAGTTCAATTTCCTTCACTCGCGCCGTCTTTTCCTCGTACTTGAGGGAATCTTTCAGGAGAGTGAGACGCTTGCGTACTGATTTTACCCGGTCGAGAATTTCTTTTTCCATGATTGTTCCGTGTTATTTCCGTATATAATATATTGTATAATGAAATTTATTTTCTTTCATTTCATTTTAACAGAATTTCAGAAAAAGAATAGCAGGGGGAGGGGGGAATTTAATAAAATGTTTCAGAAGTCATCCCCCCCCCTCATTAAATTTAGCGATTATTCGGTTTTCCCTCTATTTCTCCGTGAAAATCGCGTTCCAGCCGCCGTTACGGACCATCTTGATCGTTAGTGTATCCGCCGCGGTCACTTCCGTTAGGATTTCCGCGATTTTTTCGGCATCTTTTTCGCCTGTTCCACCACTTTCCGGGGTGTCGGCGTAAATCTGCGCGACGTATGTCTTACCGGGTTTCAGGAAGTCGAGTTTCAGCGTCAGTTCACGCGCGTTTTCATTAGTGATTGCCGAAGCGTAGAACTTATTGCCGCTACGACGCTGAACGAGGTAGAATTCACCGACCTGACCGTCAATCGCAGTGGTTTCGTCCCAGACCGCCGGGATATTCTTCAGGAAACTGAAACCGGGCTGATTCTTGTAATTCGCCGGACTGTCGCAGATTGTGAGGCACGGGGAATCTGTAATCATACACATCGCCAGCGCGTGTGCACGGGTACCCATTTCGTCGGTCGTCGGGGTGGATAAACCCTTCTGAATGTAGAAATGTTCCGGCTGACGATTCACGAAACCGCCCGGGGTGTAGTCGCCAGCACCGCACAGCCACCGCGTGAACGGAAGCGTCGCAGTATGGCGCGTCGTGACTTTATCGCTGAATTTATTATATTCGTTTCCGAGAATCCCTTCACGAGTGATATAGTTCGGATACGTCCGTTCCATTCCGGTCGGCTTGAACATGCCGTGGAAGTTGATCATGAGATGATGTTTCGCCGCGTTTTTCAGAATGTCCTCAATCCACTCGACGCGCTCCTGATTATCCGAGTCCATGAAGTCGATTTTCATACCGGCCGCGCCCCATTTTTCGTAGGCGGTGAAGGTACGTTCATGACCGCAGAAGTCGAAATCCTGATAGTGCATCCAGAGGAAAATACCAACGTTTTTCGATTTCGCGTACACGAAGGCTTCCGGCAAGTCAATCGTTCCGCAACCACTGGCGGTATCCGTCAGATGTTCCGGTTTATACTGGAATTTCGAGTTAAAATACCACGGATCGTCGAGCGTCGTGAACGCCCAACCGTTTTCAGACGCTAAGTCGATTCGGCTCTTGAGCGTGTCGGTATTCAGGACTTTATTTCCTTCCGACCACCAGTCCCACGAGGACGCACCAGCTCGGACCCACGAAACATCTTCCAGAACGCACGGTGTCGCGCAGTTCAGAACGATTCCGGAGTTATTCACTAGATCGACCGCCTTTTTACCGAGCGTAATGACGCGCCACGGAGACTGCGCGCCGGTTTCACGCAGAACACAGCCGTTTCCGTCCGCACGGGGAGTAAGACGAATCGCCATGGTCGCCGCTTCGCCCGCCTTATTTCCGCCTGCGACTGCGGCATACTGAGCACCTGCCCAACGGAGAAGGTCGGATTCCATCAGGGCGCAGTAACCGAAATCACCCGCCACAACCAGCGGACAGATGCAGAACGCGTTGTCGCTGATGTCGGATAGTTTCATTTCCGGGAACTGTTTTTCCTGAGACGTGTTGAACCGTTCCTGGTCAGAAGCCCAGCAGGTCCAGTCACCAGTAAACGCGAACTGCGTATCGTCGCTACTCACCACGAAAACGCCAGGAAACGCACTCTGAACCGGCACGCCGTAACGGAAAGCGATTCCGTCATTATAAGCACGGAAAACGAGAACCAGTTCGCGATTTGGCGCAGCGACTTCCACGACTTTCAGCGTCATTTCGTTGCAGTGGTTCACGTATGTGCTCTGTTTCGAGAGCTTATTCGTCCACGTTTCGTTAATCGTTTTCGTGGAAACGTCAGCAATTTTCATTTCGCCCAACGCCACCATATCTTTAAAAGACATGCCCAATTTCGACGGTTTCAGAACCGTTTTTCCGTCAAAAGTCAGCGCGTAAGTCATTTCCTGACCGACGGAGACATTCACCTGAACTTTTCCGTTCGGCGACGCAATCGTTTTCACTTCCGCCGCTTGCAGAACAGAAGCGGTCAAGACCAGCACCGAAGCGAGTAATGTCAAAAAGGATTTCATGATTTTCTCCTTATTCTCTTTATAAGGTTCCATTCCCTAGGAAGGACACCAGAAATTTCACTCAGAGTGTAAAGTCGGCGTCATTCGATACATATTCTCTCACCAATATAATTAATTTAAGAAAAAAAGCAACCGGGGGTGAGTGATTTTAGGAGAAATTTTCAGGATTCTGGTTATTATACGGATTCCACATGAAAATTTAGGGAAGGACGGTTCTTCCGGTAGTCATTTCAGCAACACGAAATGACGGTGAAACAAAATTTTATAGTACTTCAGGTATAAAACCTCCTCCTTTTTGGTGAGAGCTGTGGGAGGTTTCTGGTTTAATTAGAGATTTAGCTTAATTTCACGTAAACATTTCCTGATAATTCTTGTATCCAGAATAAACGGGAAACACGACGCACGATACCCGAAACGTGAAACACTACGCACGAAACGTGAAACA
>JAUNAI010000148.1 GCA_030527705.1 Planctomycetia bacterium
TTTAACCACAAAAAAGCCTGTTTTCCGAAACATCGAAAAACAGGCAATTATACCCGTGTAGGAATACGCCAATCCCGCAAAATACGGCATATAATAACGATACGGGGGCAATTCGGGGGGCGATTCAGGAAATTCTGGAAAAGGTGAGATTTTTAGAAGATTTTATTCCCAACATATCATGAAATTTCACTTTACCGCCATTTAGCGTTGCTGAAATCTGCCAAAAAAACCGCCCTTCCCTAAAATTTCAAGTGGAATCGGTATATAAACACAGTATGAGACCAATTATAACCCGATTTGATTTTTGGAGTGGAATTTTATATAAGCTACCTTTGAAGAAAAAGGAAAGGTATAATTATAGAATTGACCTATAAAACATTAATTCGACAGCTTTTACAATTTCTGACTTTTATTTCGTGACTTTAAAAAGCCTTATATGATATTATATGAATTAAATAAAAAATTTAAGTTTTTTAAAATTTTTTGTTTTTTGAAACAGAAACCCATTGTGTTTTAAAAATAATCATGATAGAATAAATTTTATAGGAAAGAAAAATATTTTTGAGGTGCCGAAAAATCTGCAAGGAGTACTTATGAACAAATATGCAATTGCATTTGTTTGTAACGATGATGTATATAAGGAAGCTGTTTACGCTGTATGTCATTCATTTCGGAAATACCATCCGTGGATTGATATTTTTGTTTATACGTATGACAAAGTCATTTTTGATGACCCAATTTAGAAACGATATGCAAATAGAATTATACTGGGAGATTCATATATTGCGCCGAGATGGTGTTGGGGGCAACGGTATCCAGAAATAGCATTTACTAATTTATCAATTTTGCTCAACCAGAAACAGTACGACGCCGTATGCGTGGCGGATTCGGATATGTTATTTACCAAAGACCTTACTTATCTCTTTGATTTAGCGGCAAAGGAGAAAAAAAATCATCGACAATCTATTTGAATTTCAAAATCTTAAAGGGTTGTCCAAATGGTTTCTTATCATTCCGAAAGAATTTTCAACTCCGGAATATGATGCAAAAATTAAATCAATTTTGTATGAGTCAAAATCTGACGAGCCGGCTCTGCGAGAAACTTACTGGGAAAATGTACTGGATTTAGTGGGAAAGGAATTGTATATCCCTGCTTCAGGTCAGCCATTTCAGGAGCAAGGAATTATTCATTATTTTCATGGTCCCAAAAGTTGGCAAATGTCACATGAAGAAGCTCCCCGATATTACCATACAATTGATGAAATTTATTCAAGCAAGACGGGAGTTACGTTAGATTATGACCGAATTGTGTGTATCAATCTGGATTCACGTTATGACCGTTGGGAACTTTTTAAGGCGGAATTTCCGCAAGGAGTGTTTTCAAAGAAGGTAGAACGATTTTCTGCGATAGATAGAAAGAAGGTGCCGCGTCCATCGTGGTGTATGTCTTGAGAAAGTAACTGGGGATGCTATTTGAGCCATTGTCAGTTGCAGGAAGAGGCATTGGAGCAAGGACTTGAGAGTCTATTGATTTTTGAGGACGATGCAACATTTATCGACAATTTTGAAAAAAGAGTGAAGGAATTCCATACAATGCTTCCAATTGGAGCTGAGTGGATTTTTTATGGTGGAGAACATTTCAAACCAGAGCGATACCCTATCGAACGTGTGAATTCATGTGTTTGCCGAGCAAATCGAATTGTTCGGACCCATGCGTATGGCATTCGTTCCCGACGTGCGATACGACAAATTTTGGACTGGATTCGTTCTCCTGAGGGTTGGTATCATTTTCATGTGGATACACGTTTTGCCGATTTGATGCAACGGCATAGTGTGGAATGTTGTGCCCCTAACCGCTGGCTTGTGCATCAACGGGCTGGGCATTCAGATATCATGTCAAAATATATGGATTATCGATTTCCAGATGCAATTGATTATTGGATGTGATTTCTCGGCGAGTAGTATTCCAGAAAGAACGGTTCTCTTTGGAATAATCAAATTTTTATTTTCCACAACTACTGGAGTAATCTGATGAGTAATTCCGAACTTTTTAATGATGATTTTTGGACAACCCATTCCAGTTTTAACTCGTCTATGATTCCGTCTAGTAACGGTTCAAGCGGTAGTGATGAGCCACAGCCAAAATGTGTAAGCTGTGACATGTCTTCGCCTTACGGAAACAACGCATGTAATTCTGAAAAGTCATGTTGTTCTGTAAATGGAGCGTTTTCTTCCGATTCAAGTGTGAATTACTCCAGTGGCAAAGTTGAAGAAATCTCTGCCGACGCAAGCATTAGCGGAGGTGCGACCCCGTGGAAGCAGGTACGAAATTAAGATTCACTCGATCAATTTTATCGAGTACGGGCTACTGGGATGGGGTGGAAGACCTCGGAAACCTCAAAAATTGAGCAATATCCAAATTTCTATCGCGTGGAATTTTCCGAAAAAGATTCCGTTAACATCTCTTTAACTCCTGATTCTTCCGGTATTTACCGAACACTCAACAATTTCCCAGAAACGTTGACAATTAACACAAGTACGAACACTTATACCATTGTTCGAAAAAACGGAACCATTTGGGATTTTAGTGGTTTTATTCCCTCCTCCGGATTAGCGGTTCTTCAGCGAGTTCAGAATGAGGAAGGAAAGCAGATGCTATTTTTCTATGATTCTGTTGGTCGTCTTTTGAAAGTTCAGCAACTTTCCGAAGCATTACAAGTCGTTTCAGAGATGGAATATGAGTACGATTTGATTTTGACAGAAAATGTTTCAAGAATCAATGTCCGTTCAATAGATAGAGGAACATTGCAAAATCAAAAAAGTATTGCATATATCTATTATCAGGATGGTGAGAACTTCGGAAACATAGGCGATTTGAAGATAGTCCAGAGTGCCATTTGGTCGGAATTGGAGAGTAAATGGAAAGATACAACTGCCGAATATTACAGGTATTATACGCACTCTGGGGCGTTTGGAAAGCAACACCAGTTACGAATGAAATTTAATGCCGTTGATTTTGCGTTTTTGAAAGAGAAGTTTGGCGAGCAATGGCAATTTGTGAACGATGATAAAGCTCTGGATTATTGTACTCAATATTTTGAGTATAATGCGCAGAATCGAGTTGCACTGACGCGGAAAAACCGAAACCGCCTGACATATAGGTATGAGTACACAAACTATTCTGAAAATAGCGACTATAATGCTGTTACTCGTAAAACCGTAGAATATGGAGCACATGGCGAACAGACAATCGTCTTCACAAATTTCAATGAAGATGTCCTTCTAAAGGAAATCAAAAGTCCAGAGATTCAAGAAGAGCAGTAGCTTATTTATTTTTTTCGTTATGATGATAGAGGTAATGTAACTCATTCATATAACGCCAAATGTATCATTTCATATACGGTCGAAATTGGGACGTATGCAACGCTAAATGTTGTATTTTCATCCAGTGAAGGGAAAATAGAAATTACGGAATACGGCAATGGAATCACAACTCCTGCCGACCAGCCACTCACAAAGTACATTCAGAACGGCACTTCTGGAAATATCATTGTCCTTCAACGCAATACCTACGAGAAACGTCAGATTGATTCCCGAATCAAATGGTTCATTAATACTTCCATACAATATCCCGATGAAACTGGTACGAACAGTAATACGACCAATTTTTTGTATGTTTATCACCCTAATTCGCTTCAGATTTCCCAGCAAACAACCGTTTTTTCCGATGGTACGGAGAGAACAGAGCACTTTGATATTGCTGGGCGTAATACGTGGCAGAGAAACGAGTTAGGAATCATTACATACCACGAATATGATGTAATTTCCGAACGGGAAATACGTACGATTAAAGATGTGGACACGACAAAAACCTCTGACTTCATTGTTCCAGTTCCGACAGGCTGGAGTGCGGTAACTGGTGGTGGAAAACACTTAATTTCTGCTATGGAATATGATACTCAAGGTCGTCTAATACAAGCACTTGGAGCAAAAAATGTGTGCGTAAATACGGAAAATCAAAGTATTATGACACGTTCCGCTCGCTGGACAATTTACGACGACGTGAACTGCCAAATAACTAGTGCAAACGGATTTGTTGAAGTAGATGATGCTGGAAATATACTTTCTGAAACACTCGTAAATCCTATAACTATAACGATTTCCGACATTACAGGACGTCTTCTTGAAGCAATAACAGCTCGTCGAATTTCGACTTCCGGCAAACTTGTCACAACGGACAGATTCCTTCAGACGGATTACCTCTCGTGGAACGTCAATATTTATGTGGGTGACCAGATTGTAGAAAAACGCGACTACTTCGACATTCCTGTGGGTGGCGTTGGAGAGAAAACGTTCACTATAACGCAACCCGTTACGGCTACGACGCTTACGGGCAACGCAACCTTGTAATTTCCTCCGATGGAACTGTCACGAAAACGGTTTTTGACTGGCAGAACAATCCAACCCAAATGTGGCTCGGAACATCACCTGACGATTTAACTTTAATCACCGAAACCGTTTATGGCGGAGAGGATGGGGGTTGTTCAACCTGTACAGGCGCGACGGCGAAACCTCGTCTTACAATTCAGTACGCGGATGCTAACCAGATGCGTATTACCGATATGGCTACGACTGGCGTGGACGGCAGATTCATGTTCACGGTGAGGAAGATGTAAACGGAAATTCGACTTACACCTTAACATCGTATGATAATTTGAGGCGAGTGGTAAAAACCGAACGTCATCTCGTAACGGTAATGGAGGAAGAACGTCTTCTTAACCGAACGGAAACGTTCTATGATTCGCGTGATAACGTCTGGAAAACCGAGCAATCTGTCGTTAATCCTACCAATGGTATGGTTCAGGGGAAACTCGTTGCGCAAAACTGGTTCGATGCCGTTGGACGTACCATTCAGTCGAAACCGCTTGGTGAAAACCGTGTTATCGTTACGACCTATGATTCGCTTGGTCACGTTATTTGCACAGCTAGTCAGCTTGACGAAGTCGTCTTTGAAAAGACTGAAACATCGTATGACAATCTCGGTCATGCTATTTGGACGGCTTTTTCACAGCGTCTCGCCAATGGTTTGGGTTTCCGTACTTCCTACAACGCCAACTGGTATGCCCCTGCAGGACGCTCCATCGTTTCCGCCAATTACGGCGTTCTTGACAATTTTGCGCGTCCAGAAACTCTCCCGGAACGTTCCGACGAAGTTCTCGTTACGAGTACGGTTTACGACGAAACTACAGGACACGTGCTGAAAACGGTTGATCCCGCAGGACGTGAAATCCGTACATTTACCGACGCATTGGGACGTACTGTCAAAACCGTTTCCAACTTTACAGATGGAGAAATTTCTCCCGCGACGCCGGATTGTAACGTAACCGTTTTGTATACGTATCACGCCTCCGGTCAGGTTGCTACAATGACGGTCAAAAACCCTGTAACGGGCGACCAGACGACACGTTATGAATATGTTCTCGGTCGTCTTGCGAAGGAATTCTATCCGGATTCCATTGCCACAACCGACTGTGTTTCCTATACGTCGTATAACCGTCTTGGCGAACGCCTGACGAAACGCGACCAGAACGGTACGGTTCACACCTACACATACGACAACCTCGGTCGAGTTCTCTCCGACGCTATCACGCAATTTGGCGATGCCATCGACACTACGGTTACGCGAATTGCCACGGCTTACACGCCTGACGGCAAGACAGCCTCCATCACGTCTTTCGACGCAAACGGTACGGTTGTCAATCAGGTTTCGTATGAGTACAATTCTTGCGGTCAAATCGCGAAAGAATATGAAAATCCGACGGGTTCCACTTCTTCCGCTTCCAAATCGGTGTCCTACACTTACGATACGACCAGCGATAATGGATACTTCACCAAAAAACTCCACCCTGAAAGTCAGGGAATGAGCAACATTCTTTACAATAATTACTACGATTCGTATGATGATAAACTGAATCGTCCAACGACGCTTGGTATGGATGTTCGATATGAGTATGAAGGAGTTTCCACGCCAATTAAAACGATTCATCAACCGACCAACGTAACGCTGGATTATTCGCTTGCAGGTGTTCGCGACCGTTTTGGACGTATTTTGAAGCAGGTCTGGACGCTGGGAACTTCCGAGCTTGTGCACTTGGAATACACATACGACCGACTTGGAAATCAAATGTCAAAGCGAGATATTCTTGCTGAAAACGCAAGTGTTGACATGTTGGAAAATTACAATTATGACCAACAGAATCAACTTATTGAGTTTAATCGTACTGATAATAAGGAACATTTCAAGTAAGATTCGACAGGCAACTGGCTCCAGCATCAGTGTAACGATGAATTTGAGACTCGTACTCATAACACCGCGAATGAAATCGTGTCGATTGATGGTTCTGATGTTTCCGTTCGTTGCGATGCGGCAGGCAACATGGCTCGGATTCCGAATTTTAACCTTGTTTACGACGCATGGAATCGTCTCGTTCGTGTCACCGACCTTGATGGAACGCAGATTGCGGAATATCGTTATGACGGGTTGAATCGTCGTGTTCTTAAAATTACGCAATCCGAAACGCGTGAGTATTATTACAACAAAAACTGGCAGTGTATGGAAGAGTATTCTAACGGAACGCTCCAGAATTCGTATATTTGGGGTATTCGTTACCTTGACAACCTGATTTGCTTTACGCCGAACTATACAGTTGCGCTGACGGATGCGAATTTCAACGTTGTCGCTGTTGCCAATCAGTCTGGTCTCACGGAGCGTTACGCTTATACCGCCTTCGGAAATCGAATCGTACTTGCGCCTGACTATACATTGCGTACAACCACGCACTATCCGACGCTTACCCGTACCTTGACTTCACAGGTTCTCGATTCCGAAACTGGCATCATGCTTTATCGAAATCGGTACTACAGTGCCAATTTAGGACGTTTCATCACGAGAGACCCGATTGGGTATGAAAGTCTGGATCGAAATGTTTATCGTTATGTTATGAACAGTCCATTTGTATTTATAGACTGTTTCGGCTTACAATTTAATGGTATCGAGAGAATTGTCGGAAGTCCTAATGATGTTACCGGAGCTATTGGAAGAGCGATGGCAGAACAAGGGCAAATTATAAAGCCAACTCCGCCAATGGCTCCCAAGCATAACTGCACAAAGTTAGCGTGTGAAATTGAATGCGAAAAATATCCTCGGTATATTACAGATTGGAGAATTGTCCATACAGGAGTCGTCCTTGATTATGAAATGACTAGAGATGAGTGCCTAGAAAGATGCCGAATATCAGAAAGGCTTTTTAATGAATGGTATACAAAAAATCTTAGATCTTTCATGGACAACACGCTTGCCTCTTTGCCCATGTAAATTAAATGACAGATGTAAAGAAAAATGGGAAGAACCGACTTCAGAATTGCATGGTTATCATAATGGAGCCATAAAATGTATGCGTTCAAAACCTAATTCTGAAGGACATGCCAACCAATGTTGTTATGATGCAAATGAAGATTTAATCCTTGTGGGAAGCGGTCAGGGAAGCTGTGATTACGGGATTGGTGAAGTAAGTTTTCGATTTTTTGTTCATTTTAAGGAAGATATGGTCCCTACAAATTTGGCTGAATTTTTAGACGGTAAAAAGTGGGGATGTTTTTCCGAGGCATATTTGAATGTTAGACCACAAATACATGAATGTGATTAATAAAATAACCCCAAAATAACAACCAATTTGTCGTAATTTTATATGGGTTTTTCTCAAAATTTCCGACAACGGTATTGACAAACTCCCTGAATATGGTATAGTAGATAACAAGGCATGGTTTCACTTATTGATTCACTTATGATTTTATGAGAAATCATAAGTGAATCAATATCAAATTTCCGGGATGCAGTTACCGGATTAACCTTTGATACCCGATATTTTTTGAATTTCCAGAGGTGACCATGAGAGACGTACTTGCAGCTTTTTTGATATTTTTAGCACTGTTTTTTTTGTTAATAATTCCCATATTAAGCAACATTCCTTGCGGACTTATTGTCATTTCCGGCATAAGTCTTTTACTCATCCCTGCCTCAGTCCTTCTTGATTCGCTTGTAAATAAGCCATACTGAATTCTCCTCGTGAAGTTTTCCGTCGCAGAATTGCGTGTTGGTCGCTTATTTCGTTTTTTGTCTGCCTGGTAATAAGTTGCACAGAGATGATAAATGCGCGTTGCATTGCGAATTTAACCTGGGGGGACTTCCTATTTTACAATTTCGTCGTCGGCAGTATTTTTTCTTTCTTTGTCCAAATTTATCAGGCGTTTGTAAACCGTACGCGAGCGGATTTTTTATTGGTTTTGGCGTATTTACTGCTACTAGGAGACATTTTTGTCGCCAATTTTTGCTTTACTGATATTATTTGCGTTATTTGAATTCAGTTCAACCGACAAGTGTATATCGGCTTCTGTGAAGCGCGAGGGGGGGAGGGGCTGTGATGAAATTAACATATCCTACGTACCGCAAAGTTTAGTAGGACTACCGATGACTCTAATTCTTTTTTGCTAACTTGCTGAAAGCGAGTATATTCTCTGCTATAAAAAATCAATATTTTTCTTGTTAAATATAATAATTCATTAAAAAAAAGTAGAGGAATCGTTATAATACTTATAAGAGCTTGTTGGTTTATTTGAAAAACAATTCAATTTGCCAATAGGTTATGAGTAAATCCGACAAAATTTTGTGTTCTTTCGGCTTACGTCTTAAAGAATACTGTTTTGTGATTCGTATAATGAAACCTCACTTTCTAACGGAGTTTTTATGAAGAACTTTTTCAAAAAGATATTTGTAATTTCGCTGGATAATGCCGAAGGAAATCGGCGGAAAATACAATTAAAAGAGCATCTGAAAGAAGTTGGCTGGGAATTCGGCGAAATGGAATTCGTCCAAGCAATCCACGGTGATACTGTTGGCACGCCGAATTGGTGGAAATGCGGTGGGGGCGCATGGGGCTGTTATCGGTCTCATCTCCAAATTTTGGAACGTTGCATCAACGAGAACATCTCTCCTGTTTTAATTCTGGAGGAGGATGTTGTTTTTGTAAAAGACTTCGTTTCAAAATTCAAAACGTATATCGCGCATCTTCCTGATGATTGGGGACTTGCCTACTTGGGCGGACAACATTTGAAAGCGAAATTGGTGTATTTATCATAAAGTCATGTACTGCAATAAAAATTGTGCTAATACAACTATTATTATTCCTAATAATCAATATTTCTCTGAAACATTCTGTCAAGTGGGAAATTACCATTTTTTGAGTGGACAAACTTCTGTTTTCATTGCTAACTTATTAAGCGACACATTCGTTGAACGATTTACATGACACCCACAATGTTGGTAAATTCCATTTTGAGCATCATACATTTCGCAAGAATTACAATACATTTCCAATAAATGATTGATTTCCGCTTCACTACGAATCGGGCGACCTGCTTTTATCCATCTTGCAAGTGCGCGTGTGTAATGGACAGCTTTTTGAGACAGGAATGGCGACGACATTTATTCTCTCCTTCTCTATAAAACAAATTTCTATTACCACATTATAACATAATTTCTAATTTTATCAAGGGGCAAAATTCAATCAGGCGTATTATTGTGATAATTCATTACTGAAATTAAGAAATTTCCGAAAGAGTATGTCGCTTGGGGAATATTTTGTGTTATTTGTAATTTTTTTGCAAAAAATTTCCGAAAAATTATAAATTTTTTAAAAAAACTTCTAGGAAACTCTTGCAAATTTGAATTATTGGTGATAAAATTAAAA
>JAUNAI010000498.1 GCA_030527705.1 Planctomycetia bacterium
ACTTTTACTTTTTCATTTTTCTTTTTTTTTAATTCGTCGGCTTCGCGTCTAAAATCACTCCTGTCGGCCGCATAATATCCGTCACAACCGGTCCCGTCACCAACGTCGTCGAGTTTTTCGACAAGTCGCACACGTCCAGCCGAATATAAACTTTTCCGGGAACTCCATCCGGAATCCGCCACACGAATCGGCCTGTATTTTCAAGTGGAACAGACGTCATCGCACGCCACGGACCTTCAGTCGAGGAAGACCAGGAAAGTAAAACTGGATTGGTGCCGAGATTTAAATCCTCCGCGCCCCAAGTAATTTCCAGATCACCAAATTCTGCCTGTAACTGAATCGTATAAAGCTGAACACGCGGATTAATCCGGTCCAGAACCACTTCCATCTGTGGTGCAGACCCCGCCTGCGGACGTTCCATTCCAACGCCGGCACCGTTAAAGATGAGAATCTGGAAACCATATTTTCCATCAGATTTCAGATTCAGATTAACCGGACTCGTGCAGTCTTTATCCTCAGCCATGTAAGTCCATGTTTGACCGTCGTCGAGCGTTCCCCAGAGTTCTACACGTCCAACACCAGAGGAGCCGACAGTGGAGACGTCATAATCCACAGAAAGTCCCGGCTGATTAATGTAGCGGATACGCGTATTTAGACCGTCGTCCGCACCGGGAGCGTCACCCAACATGAGAAACATATCATCACTGCTGGCCGTAGAATCATTTTCCGACACGGAATCACCAGAAGATGCGGAATCACCAGAAATGGCGTCATTTCCGTCGAGAGAATCTAAACCGCTTAAATCTCCCAGTCCGTCGTCCATCGGTTTCGCGGTAGCGTGCTGTTTCGTGTTTCCACTTCCACTTTCATTTCCACTTCCGTCTGCCGTGAAATTCTGAAACGCCTCAATTGGTCGGGAATTCGGAATCTTATAAACCGGCAGAGAAGCATCTGGAATCGTGTTCGTCCCACGATCTTTCACGGAATAAACCACTAAATTCGGATTCTGCGCCGCTCGATTTTCAGAAACCGTTCCATTTCCGTCTGCGAGCGCGTTTCCAGTAGGTTTTCCGTCTGCCGTCGGTGTCCACTGGGGCCGATTCAGCATGCCAGGCGCAGCGAAAATGTTCCCACTGGGCGGATTTTCACCATTCAGCGTCCCAGAAGAAGCTCCAGCCACGGTTCCCGACTGATTTCTGACCGCATTTTCAGCCTGATTCCCCGTCCGATTCCCATTATTCACCACGGTATTTAACGGTTTCCCTGTCGTATTCACCAGAACACGCCACGTCGGCTGTTTCGATTCACCCGGCGTCTCCGTCCCCTGCAAGTTCACAACGCGGAGTGAAAACCAGATTTCTCCATCCGTATTAGTCCGCACACCGAAATTCTTGTTAGGGAGTTTCTGAATCTGTTCCCGAGTGAGTGTCTGGTAAGTGTGCCATGTGTTTCCATTATCACGCGAAACATAAAGTCGAATCTCGCGCAACTGCTCCGCCGGAAGGACACTGAGGAAATTTCCGAACGGCAAGTGAAATTCACGCTTATCCACCGGAAATGGAGCAGGTAATCCTGACGCGTCGGTGACCATTCCATAATTCGCGTCGTAATTACTCCCGTAATTCACACCATTTATAATATTTTCACCATTGACACGATTTCCTGTATTTTCGGAAATGACACCGTTTTTACCGTTTCCCACAATTTCCGCACTCACGGAAGTGCCTGAAATCCCAGCATTTCTCGTGTTTCCTACACTCCCTACATGCCTGGAGCTTCCTGTGTTCCCAGTATTTCCTGTCAGTCCGGCGTTTCCTGTAACT
>JAUNAI010000499.1 GCA_030527705.1 Planctomycetia bacterium
CATTCAATTACCCAATCTACTAATGGAAACTCTATAACAGAAACACTCTATCTTAACATTTTATATTATAAACGAAATTCCAATATTTTATAGGTGAAAGATGTTAAAATTTAGTTAATTTTCACCATTTTCCCCAAAATTTAGAAGACACATAGAGCAGATAAGGTAAAACGCACAAACGACAAAGAGCCCGTAATGGAGATACAGAATATTCCTCCATTACAGGCTCACTAAATTCCACAGTAATTTTAATTAATCAACGTTTACTATGGAATCTTACGAATCAGTCTACTTACAGAATCCACCCATCACGATATTCCACCGTAATCAGGTCATTCGCCGCGTCGCAATTCGTCACGCGCATGGCGCCCGCGTCCCACTCCAATTTCTGACCAACGCGGTACGAAACCGTTCCGAGAAGCACCGTTTCCGTGAGGCGACCGGAATAACCGAAACGACACGTACAATTTTCCGGTTTATTATCCTTAATCGCCTGCAACCATTCTTGATGGTGACCAATCGAACTCGGAATCCACGGTTCCGGCTTGACCAGCTGCGTCGCGTTATCCGCCGGATAAAACTGATGTGTTCCATAATCCGCGAAGAGAATCCCTTTTTCACCGACGAACAACACGCCCGCACCGCGATACGGAATGTTTTTCTCTTTCAGGAGTTCCACCGGTCCGTTTCCGCCGCCGTCATACCATGTGAGCGTGCAAGCTGGGAATTTTTCGCTACGAGCCGCAAAAGTAAACTTCACCGCGAGATACATCGGGCAACCTTCTGCATTCACCGCCGGTCCGTCGATAGCTTCCGCCGTGAGGCAATCGCGCAATTCCAACGCCCAGAACGGAAGGTCCATATAGTGACACGCCATGTCGCCCATCGTGCCGTTTCCGAACGCCCACCATTTCCGCCACTGACCCGGCAGATAAGACGGATGATACGGACGATACTTCACCGGACCGAGCCAAGAATCCCAATCGAGCCAATCCGGCACTTCCGGCGTGTCCGTCGGATTCTGGAAATCAGCCGCATGTCCCCAACCTTTTCCACACCAGACGTGAACATCTTTCACTTTCCCAATCGCTCCCGACTGAACCAGCTCCACAACACGACGATAATTATCACCGGCATGAATCTGCGTCCCCATCTGTGTGCAGAGTTTCTTCTCCTGCGCAATATCTTCCATCACGCGACATTCACGGACATCGTGCGCCAACGGTTTCTCCGTATAACAATGAATCCCAGCACGCATCGCCATCACACTTGGCGCGGCATGCGTATGGTCCGGCGTACAGACACAGACAGCATCCAAGTCCTTAATCGTCTCGAACATTTTTCGGTAATCAGTAAACGGTTTTGCATTCGGCGTTTTTTCCGCACAACGAGCGAGATTCCGACGATCTACATCACACACCGCGACGACATTTTCTCCCCACATTTCCGCGTAAGACGCCCAACCACGACCGAGCGGACCGATGACGGCAACGTTCAGTTTCGAGCTGGGAGACGCATCCTGTGAAAAAGCCGGAACCGTGACGGTCGATGCAGCGGCGAGCATTCCAGAAGTCTGTAAAAAATGACGGCGAGTCAGTTTCATGACAATTTTCCTTTCTTAATTATTCCTTATTTTAAACAGGTGGGGGCAGGTAACAGTGTGCAGAAAACGGCAATTTTAGAAACAATCTGAAACGTACCATTTCCACGAACACCATCATTATTATATAGTATGCGAAATCCCGATGGTTTTGTCAAGGGGTGGGAGACCGTTTTTATAAATTTTTGATGAAAATTGGGGAATTTTAGGGAAATTT
>JAUNAI010000500.1 GCA_030527705.1 Planctomycetia bacterium
ACCTTGCGCACGCCTTCCAGACCTTCTACAAACTCTACCACTTCCGCCTGCTGTGTTTTTTCAGTTTCCGTAATTGGAGACGATTCAGAATGCGCAGTCGCAGAAGGGTAGGTAAATGCGTTTTCTCTATTTTCTCCGTTTTTCGTATCCGTAAAGCTGGCTGACTGTTCCGTACTTGCTCCGTTTTGGGAGGTTTCAGGATTATTCGCGACCATTTTTCCCGGTGAACGTAACAGAATAAGACAGAGAGCCAGAAGCAGAAGAGCCGCGAGTGCACCACTGCCAGCAATCATGAAAATCCCCATCTTGGAAAGTTGTTTGGGGGTTTCGACCGGCTGAGATTTCATCTGCGGACGCACGACAGTTGAGGAAGTGATAATCGGCGAGGCGAGCGCATCGATAAATTCTACACACGTCGCAAAACGCTGTTTTCGGTCCTTTGCCAACGCTTTCTGAAGCGCGAAATTCACATAATCCGGCACGTTCGGAATCGGGTCTGGACTCTTATTCAGAATCTGGAAACCGAGAATCTGGATATTATTCCCCGCGAAAGGTAATTTCCCAGCTAAAAGCTCATACACTACGACGGCGAGTGAGAACTGGTCGGCTTTCGCGTCCTGAAAGTCACCGCTCCACTGTTCTGGAGACATATACGGAAGCGTGCCTGACCCGTCGAAATGGGTGGAAGTGTTATCCGCTAACGAGGAACGCATCTCAAGAACGAGACCGAAATCGATCAGCTGAACCCCATCACTTTCATCTTTACTGACGAGGATATTCTGCGGTTTCACGTCGCGGTGAAGGACTTTTTTAGAGTGTGAATAGTCCAGCGCCTGCGCAATCGGATGAAGTAATCGAGTGACTTCAGAAACCGGAAATTCAGTGTGAAGACGCATGTACTGCGTGTAATATTCCTGTAGCATGACACCGTCAATAAATTTCATGACGATAATCGTTCCCGCTTTCGGATCGTTTTTCATCGCGTACATCGGGCAGATGTGCTGATGTTGCAGACTGTGAATTTTGTGGAACATTGACTGGATTCGCGCAAGTTCCTCTTCCACGTTTTGCACATTCGGCGCGAGGGTTTTAATAACGACGGTCCGAAGGATTTCTCCCTCATAGACCTCATCCGCTTTCCAGATTTCTCCCATTCCGCCGCGCCCCAATCGCATACGCAGAATGTAAATACCACACAAAATGTCGCCGACCGAGAGCAGATTCTCCGGTAGTTGCATACTCGATTTGGGTGGGTTGGAATTTCCGAATACGACTGTTTCAAGTTCTGTCACGCGATTTTCATCATCCATATTTTTACACCTCTCTAAAGTTACAGGATTTACATTAATTATAGCAGAGAAATACAATTTTGCAAGGAAATAACGTAAATTTTATCCTATTTTCCTAAATATTTCCCATTTTTTGAACTAGCCGAGGCCTCAGGAAATTGAAATTTCACTTAATCTGCTTTTTTAGAATGATTCTAGGTAGTTTTTTGGTAGACGCACAATAACTAGGTATGCGGACGTTTCGTCCGGAAACGTGTATAAAAACGGTGATGTTTAGGGAATAAATCTTTTCCAGATTACGTAACTTATTAAATTGAGCTTTAAAACGCCTGATATTTTCTATGGATGAGATGTCCGCGTACCTAGTGAGACTTAATCATAAGTTCCTTAAGAATTCGTCTATAACTATAAAGAGTCTTGGAATCAGAAAATAAAAAACCGTTCCAATTTTCGTCGGAACGGTTTTTTCATGTAAAGCAGGGGAACAGGGACTCGAACCCCGACTAAATGAACCAGAATCATTTGT
>JAUNAI010000149.1 GCA_030527705.1 Planctomycetia bacterium
GCCCGAAAGACATTCCGGCTCTAATAAAGCTCAGCAAAGCAACTGTCAGAATTATTCACGAAAACCTTTTCTGGGCCTTTTTCTATAACTCAATTTGCATTCCTCTCGCTGCCGGAGTTGTCGCTTCTGCTGGAGCAGTAGTTTCAGCCGTGGCTTCTGCAACCGGTTTTTTGTCTTCCCACATCTGATCGTCGGCAACCGACTTCTGAGCGAGGTGTGAGAACCAGAAACAGGAGAATGCGCAGGTCAAAATCCAGATGCTGGCGACCACAATGGTAATTTTGGTGAACGTGTCGCCTGCTTTTGCGCCAAACGCGCTGGAACCGCCGGCACCACCCAAAGCGCCTGCCAAACCACCTCCTCTTCCTTTCTGAACAAGGATGACAAGGAGGAGGAACAGACTCAGCACAGCCATTGCCAATGCAAGCAAAATTTTAATCATAATTGTACCTGTTTTCTGTTAAAAATCTAAATTCGGGAAATGCAAAACGTTTATCAAGAGCAAACAAATGCTAAACACTAACACAATTTCAACCCTTACAGGAAAAAATTGCTACCCGTGAAAACACCTACCGTCGTGGGAAGAACCATTTTTGCAAAATAGGTTCTCCCCTGACCCCTCTCCCAAAAAACTTTTAATCGTAGCTTGCAACTACTTGCATTTTTGTTTTTTATCTACTTATTTCGCGGCTTCAATGATTCCCATGAAGTCAGCGACTTTCAGAGCAGCGCCACCAATCAGACCACCGTCGATGTCGGCCTGTCCGAGCAGTTCTTTCGCGTTGCTCGGTTTCATGCTTCCGCCGTACTGAATGCGGACGGCTTCGGCAACTTCTTTATTGAAGCGGAATTCAATCAAGCTACGAATCGCAGCGTGAACTTCCTCGGCCTGTTCCGGAGTTGCGGTCTTGCCAGTGCCGATAGCCCAGACGGGTTCGTAGGCAATGACAACTTTTTTCATATCTTCAGCGGAAATACCAGCGAGGGAACCGAGGAACTGTTCGGCGTTGATGTCGAACGTCTGGTCGGCTTCGCGCTGTTCGAGCATTTCACCAATGCAGAGAATCGGAATCAGACCACCAGTCAGAACGGCCTTGAGTTTTTTGTTGGTCAGTTCGTTGCATTCACCGATAATGTGACGACGTTCACTGTGACCGAGAATGACGTACTGGCAACCGACATCTTTCAGCATGGCGACGCTGATTTCACCGGTGAACGCACCTTTTTCTTCAAAATAGCAGTCCTGCGCGCCGACGGCGACATTGGAGCCTTTGAGAACCTGGGCGACGGCATCAATATAGACGAACGGCGGGCAAACCGCGATGTCAGCATAATCGACATCTTTCGCAGCTTCTTTCAGTCCTTCGACCAAAGCGATAGCGCTAGCACGATCCATATTCATTTTCCAGTTACCAGCGATGAACGGACGACGCATTTTTAAATCTCCTTTTGAGAAATTGAATTCCAAAAAACTACACAATCACCATAGACTGGTTATATGACATACTATTTTAACACGGTTATCGATTGTGAGTAGGGGGACCGGGGGGATTTTTAGCAAGATTTTTCATGTTTCCTTAAAATTTTCCAAAAATTTTCTCCTTTTTGGATTGTGCACGGTCTATTGATTGCAAAAAATAGAAAATATAAAAAATACAGGCAATATAGAAAATCTTAACACATTCGCGCGAAAAATGTTAAAATTCTGTTAAGTGTATGGAAAAATACTCCGAGCGTCGAAGACATGGCGATAAAAATTTTGGTCAAAATTTAATAGGATTGCGAATAAATTAGGTACAAATTCTCAAATAAGATATAAAAATAGGGAAAATTTCCAAAAATTTCCAAAAAAATCGCGAAAAACAGGGGGGTACCCCGTCGAAATTCCTGCGTAAAGTGTTACAATAGATAAAATACATGGGTTGTTGTGTTTCGAGTATGCTGGACTCTGTGGACGGATATGAGAATGCGACATGTTTTATGTATTTTGGAAATACAAAATGTGCGGGTACGTAATTAAGCTCGTAATGAAGTGACCAAAGGGAGAGCAATTAGGGTGATTAAATTGCCAATCGTTTTCAGACGTTTTCAGTTTAACTCATTCTTGTCCCTACGTTCTCGTTAGTTTAACCATTCCTTAATTACAGCGTGTACCACGCCTCCATGACAGGTTTTTGGCGCTTCCGCGTCTTAACTATTAATTTCGTATTTCCCTCAGAAAGTATTTTTTTAACTATATAGTTTTATTCACTCCAAGAAAATATAGCTATGCAGAAATTTACGATTAGAAAAGGCCTCGATTTGCCGATTGCCGGTCCGCCGGAACAGGTGATTCACGGGGCAAAACCGGTCAGTAAAGTCGCGCTGCTTGGGTCGGACTATGTGGGTCTTCGGCCTGCGTTGGCTGTTCAGGTGGGAGATAAAATTCGTGCGGGCCAGGTTCTGTTTACCGACATGAAAAATCCCGGTGTTCAGTTTACGGCGCCGGCAAGTGGCACGGTGGAATCGATTAACCGTGGCGAACGCCGTTCTTTCCAGTCGGTAGTCATTTCAGTCGACCAGAATGATGACGGTCTGACTTTCGAGAAGCATGATGCGAGTAAATTGGCGTCGATTCCGCGTGAAAACGTCGTGAACGAACTGGTTCAGAGCGGTCTGTGGACTTCCTTCCGTACCCGTCCTTTCGGTAAAATTCCCGCCATTGATGCGAAACCTGCCGCGATTTTTGTGACGGCGATGGACACGAATCCGTTAGCTGCGGAACCGGCGGTGGTAATTGGGGCAAGCCGTGAGGATTTCGTGAATGGTCTCCGGGTGATTTCGGCTCTTCAGGCTCCGCAGATGTTCGTCTGCCGTGCGGCTGGCGCGTGCGTGCCAGGTGAAGAACTCGATATTCCGGGTCTTGTGGAAGCGTCTTTTAAAGGTCCGCATCCGGCGGGTCTGGTGGGAACGCATATTCACTTCCTGTGTCCAGTTAGCTCGAAGAAAACGGTCTGGTACATTGGCTATCAGGACGTTATCGCGATTGGAAAACTGTTCGTGACCGGTAAATTGGACATGACGCGCGTTGTGTCGTTGGCTGGTCCGAGAGTGGAACGTCCGCGATTGTTGAAAACTCGCGTGGGTGCGAGTGTGTCTCAGTTGGTAAAAGGCGAGACGAAAGGCGACGATAACCGCGTTGTGAGTGGGTCGGTTCTGAATGGACGTACTTCGGTGTCACCGGTGAATTTCCTCGGACGCTATCATAATCAGATTACGGTTCTGGAAGAAGGCGATAAACGGTATCTGTTCGGCTGGATTATGCCGGGATATACTAAATATTCGTTTAAGTGGGTAAATCTGTCGAGTCTGTTACCGCTGAAGAAATTCAAGATGTCGACGTGTCTGCACGGTGGTCATCGCGCGATTGTGCCGATTGGGAGTTTCGAGGAAGTGATGCCGATGGATATTCTTCCGACGTATCTTCTGCGCTCTCTTTCGTATAAAGATTTGGAAGAGGCGGAGGCGCTCGGCGCGTTGGAGCTTGAAGAAGAAGATTTGGCACTCTGCACGTTCGTCGACCCGGGCAAAAACGATTTCGGGGCAATGTTGCGCGACGTTCTGACCACGATTGAGAAGGAGGGATAATATCTATGTTACGTAAAATGATGGATAAAATCGCTCCCTGGTTCGATAAAGGGAAGCCGTTGGCACCGTTTCAGCCGGCGTATGACGCGATTGATACGTTCCTGTACACGCCGAAACATGTTGCAACGGGGTCGGTGCATGTGCGTGACTCGTTGTGTCTGAAACGTACGATGACGACCGTAATGATTGCGGTTCTGCCGTGCGTGTTGTTCGCGATGTTTAACACGGGTTACCAGGCGTTTGCGGCTATGCAGGCGGCGGGAATGAGCGAGATTCCGGTTTCGGGAAGCTGGCTGACGTTCCAGTGGCAAGCGTGGCTCATGCACCAGCTGATTAATATGTCGGGAAGTTGGGGACTGCTTGCGATGACTGCGGATCCGTCCAACTGGTTGGCGTGTATTGTTTATGGCGCGTTGTATTTCATTCCGGTTTATGCTGTCACGTTTATCGTCGGTATTCTGTGGGAATTGCTGTTCGCGTCGGTGAAGTCGGAAGAGATTAATGAAGGTTTCTTCGTGACGTCACTTCTTCTACCGTTGACGTTGCCGGCAACGATTCCGTTGTGGCAGGTCGCGATTGCGATTACGTTCGGCGTAGTCGTCGGAAAAGAAATCTTCGGCGGTACGGGACGTAACTTCATGAACCCGGCTCTGGTGGCGCGTGCGTTCTTGTTCTTCACGTTCCCGCAGCAGATTAGTGGTGATACGATTTGGGTGGCGGTGGACGGTCTGTCCGCGGCGACTCCGCTGGGTATGACGCTCACGGAAGGTATGGAAGGTATTCGCCAGCTCGCTACGGCGCAGAGTTTGACAGAAATGCAGTATTGGTTCCACGCTTTCGTCGGTCTGATTCCTGGCTCGATGGGTGAAACCTCCACACTGTGCTGTCTGATTGGCGCGGCGCTCCTGATTTACACGGGTATTGGCTCTTGGCGCATTATGTCCAGTATGCTGGTCGGCGCGATGGGAACGGCTGGTCTGTTCTACTTCATGTACGCGACAGGCATGGTGAATTCGCCGGTTTACGGAGTTTTCCCGCACTGGCACTTCGTCCTCGGCGGTCTGGCGTTCGGTATGATTTTCATGGCAACGGACCCGGTGACCGCTTCCATGACGACGAAAGGTCAGTTCGCTTACGGTTTCTTGATTGGTTTCCTCGTACTTCTGGTGCGTGTTGTCAACCCGGCTTATCCGGAAGGCGTGATGCTTGCGATTCTGTTCGGAAACGTCTGCGCTCCGCTAATTGACTACGTGATTGTTCGCGCCAATATCAAGAGAAGGGAGCTGCGCAATGTCTAAAATGAAAGATTCCATTTTCGGAACGTTCCTCGTCGCGTTTGTGACGTGTGCGGTCTGTTCCATTTTCGTGGCATCTGCAGCAGTGCTGTTGAAGCCGATTCAGGAAAAGAACGCGGAATTGTTCAAAAATAAAAACATTCTGATTGCCTGTGGTCTCGTGCAGAAAGGCGAGTCGGTTACCGCTGAAAAATGTCAGGAACTGTTGAATCAGGTCAGAATCGTAAAGGTTGACCTATCGCTGGGAACCATCGTGGAAGAAGGCGCGGAAGCGTTGAAATATGATGAGCGTACAGCGGCAAAAACGCCGGGTGAATCGGTGAAAATCAGCGGTTCGCCGTATAAAGTCGGATTGCCGACGCGCGGTCGTTATGGACTGGCGTTCGTTGCAACGAATCCCGAAACGAAAGAAACTCGCGTCGTTCTCCCGATCGTGGGAAAAGGTCTCTGGTCGCAGATGTCTGGTTTCGTGGCACTTGATTCTGCCGACATGAACACGGTAAAATGTCTGTTGTTCTATGAGCAGGGTGAAACAGCAGGTCTCGGTGGTGAAGTCGAAAATCCGAACTGGACGGCGAAGTGGGTCGACAAAAAAGCGTTTGACGGCAACACGCCTGCGATTAAAGTGGTAAAAGGAACCGGCATGGATGAATTCCAGGTTGATGGTATTTCCGGCGCGACGTTGACTTGTAACGGCGTTACCGGCACGGTGGATTACTGGCTCGCGCAGTATCAGCCTTTCCTGAAACGGCTTGCTGAAGAAATGGGAGGCAATAAATAATGAGTGATTATAAAGAAATTATTGTGAAGCCCATTTTCCGTAACAATCCGATTCTGCTACAGATTTTGGGTATTTGTTCCGCGTTGGCGGTCACGACGAAACTGGAAACGGCCATTACCATGTCTATCGCGGTGACGATTGTGACTGCGTGTTCCAGCGCGGTGATCAGTCTCATCCGCAATTTCATTCCAGATTCCATCCGAATGATTGTGCAGATGGTCGTGATTGCGTCTTTCGTGATTGTCGTTGACCAGATTTTGAAGGCGTATGCGTTCGAAATCAGCCGTCAGCTCTCCGTGTTCGTCGGACTTATCATCACGAACTGCATTTTGATGGGTCGCGCGGAAGCGTTCGCCATGAAGAACCCGCCGGTTGCGAGCTTCTTGGACGGTATCGGAAACGGTCTCGGTTACAGCTTGGTTCTGGTTGTACTTGCGGGTATTCGTGAACTGCTCGGTTCCGGTAAATTGCTCGGTTTCACCCTGTTCCAGACCGTGAATGACGGCGGTTGGTTCCAGCCGTGGGGAATTATGTTGCTGGCTCCCAGCGCGTTCTTCCTAATCGGGTTCCTCATCTGGATTCTCAGAACTTTTGACCCGTCGCAGATTGAAGAGTAAGGAGGAAAACGATGGAATACATTCAGTTAATTTTGCGTTCGATTTTCATCGATAACCTTGCCCTGTCATTCTTCCTCGGAATGTGTACGTTCCTGGCGGTCTCGAAGCGCGTTTCCACGGCTATCGGTCTTGGTATCGCGGTGATTGTCGTGCAGACGATTACACTTCCGGTAAATAACTTGATTTTGAATCATGTTTTGAAAGATAGCGTCCTTTTTGACGGCGTTTCGCTGACGTTCCTGTCTCTGATTAGCTTCATCGGCGTTATCGCCGCAATGGTTCAGATTCTGGAAATGACGCTGGACCGCTACTTCCCACCGCTTTATAACGCGCTGGGAATTTTCCTTCCGTTGATTACGGTAAACTGCGCGATTCTCGGTGGTTCTCTGTTCATGGAACAGCGCGACTACAACTTCACGCAGAGCCTTTGCTACGGTTTCGGAAGTGGTACCGGTTGGGCACTCGCCATTATCCTGCTCGCCGCAGTTCGTGAACGTTGCAAGTATAGCCATATCCCCGCTGGTCTGCGTGGTTTGGGCATCGCGTTCATCACCGTCGGTCTCATTGCTATGGCGTTCATGACCTTCAGTGGTATTTAACCATCACTGTTTTCAACTAATTCAATAATCAAGCGATATTCAAAGGTAATAATATGATCAACCAAATGTTCATTTTTGCCGCAGTGTCACAGGCGGGGCAGATTGGGCTTGGCGTCGCCATGTTTACCGCTGTGGTCATGGCTTTGGTCGTTGCGATTTTGATTGCTCGCTCTTTCCTCGTGGCAAGTGGCGATGTGAAAATTGAAATCAACGATGACCCGTCCAAAACGCTTTCCGTTCCCGCAGGCGGTAAGCTCCTCCAGACGTTGGCGACGAAACAGATTTTCGTTCCGAGTGCGTGTGGCGGTCAGGGAACTTGCGGTCAGTGTCGTCTTCAGGTTTTGGAAGGTGGCGGCGACATTCTTCCGACGGAAAAAGACCATTTCACTCGTGGTGAAGTCCGCGACCATTGGCGTCTTTCCTGTCAGGTAGCTGTGAAACAGGATATGAAAATCCGTGTCCCGGCTGAAATTTTCGACGTGAAAAAATGGACCTGTACCGTCCGTTCGAATCGTAACGTGGCAACGTTCATTAAAGAACTTGTGTTGGAAATTCCGAAAGGTGAAGAAGTCAACTTCAAAGCGGGCGGTTACATTCAGATTGAGTGTCCGGCGTATGAAGTGGCGTATAAAGATTTCGACATCGACCCGAAATTCCATCCGGATTGGGATAAATTCCACGTCTGGGATTATGTTTCGAAGGTGACGAAACCGGACATGCGCGCGTATTCGATGGCGAACTATCCGGAAGAAAAAGGGATTATCATGCTGAACGTCCGTATTGCGACGCCTCCGCGTGGTATGAATGTCCCGCCGGGAATCATGTCGTCGTACATTTTCAGTCTGAAACCGGGCGATAAAGTCGTGATTAGTGGTCCTTACGGCGAATTTTTCCCGCAGGACACCGACGCGGAAATGGTTTACATCGGCGGTGGTGCCGGTATGGCTCCGTTGCGCTCACACATTTTCGACTTGCTGAAACGTCTCCATTCCGGGCGAAAAATCTCGTACTGGTACGGCGCGCGTTCTCTGCGTGAAGTGTTTTATGATGACGAATTCCGTGCGTTGGAGAAGGAATTCCCGAACTTCTCGTTTCATCTTGCGCTCAGCGACCCGTTGCCGGAAGATAACTGGACGGGACCAACCGGATTCATTCATCAGGTGTTACATGATGAGTACTTGAAAGACCATCAGGCTCCGGAATGTTGTGAATACTACATGTGTGGTCCACCTATGATGACGAAAGCTGTCTTGGGAATGTTGGATTCACTCGGTGTCGAGCGTGAAAACATCTACTTCGACGATTTCGGTGGTTGATAATAAGCTGAAAAAGCGAAAAAGCCAGACGAAAATCGGAGTATAAAACCGTTAAGTATGAAACCAGTCTTGGAGTGATTCCGGGGCTGGTTTTTTTCTGTAAAATTTATTTCCATAAGTAGCCACTAAATAAGTCGCATATTTGGGAGGTTACGTGTCTCACGTCGCTATGAGGCTCCTTAAAATGTCGCTTTTGGACTGAAATTGGTGATTTTTGGATACTTTTAGAGTAAAAAGTTATTTTTCCATCACTTCTGCGACGCGAGACATGTCGTCTCTCAGTTAATCAGAGTATCTACTTAAGTAACCACTAACTAGAGGAATTTAGAGAACGATTGAGCCTCCCCTAAAAGGAGAGGCTTTAAATCACCATGTCCGAGTTAAGTCGCTATTTTCACTCCATTACGAGCCACGGACACTTGCGAGTCCTTATCTTTACGGCACTCTGAAGGTGACACGACGGAAAAACAGAAATTTTCTAGTACATCGGACAAAAAATTTCCTGTCTAAATCAGACTTTTCGGCCATCTTGACTATTTATGGGACCGATTGGGCGTGTCGATGGTTCTGGAGGCGGAAGCTGCGTCGGAATTTTCTCTGGAGGAGCGATATTCGGCGACGTTGGCCGAGACTCCGGTCGTGAATGCACTGGCGATTCAGTAGACCTACCGAATTGAGAATCATCTCGATTTTCTGGTACAATCGGCCGTGAAGGAACGACCGCTCGACGAGGACGCACAATCACTATATCACGTTCATCATGTGATTCCTGACGTGAATTCGGAGTCGAAAATCCCCGATCTCCCTGCGTAGGTGTCATCGAAAACGCAGGTTTTCTCGTTGTCGGGTAGGCGTTTTCCACCGTGGGTTTCTGAATCTGTACATCCTGTCGTGCATTTGAAGTACGTGTATCAGGCCGCGTCATAATCATCGGTGAGGAATGAAGTTCTTCATCGGAAATCTGTGGCGCACCTCCATTTATAGGCATGGAATCTCCGGAACGCCAAGCCGACTGTGGAGAAGTGGAGGGAGCGTAATCATAGGATTTTTCGTACTCTTCCGCGCTATCATAATAGGAGTCGTTTCCGGAATAGGAATCGCTACCAGGATAAGAATGATTACCAGAATAAGAATCCCCACTCCATGAATCGGTACTCGGAGCATTTTCCTGGGTCGACGGAGTTGTCGATGACGCGGAATTATTCGGCGTTGCCGGAACTGACGGCATACTCGATGAATACTCCGTATCTGCCCCCGACGGTGTTCCAGTATACGTTTCTGACGGTGTTCCAGTATCGGTTTCCGACGGTGTTTCCGACTGAATTTCTGACTGTGGCGACGGAACATACGGTGAAACAGGCTCGGAAGCCGGCTCAGACGCTGGCGTTTCCGACGGTGTCACAGATTCCGACGGTATC
>JAUNAI010000150.1 GCA_030527705.1 Planctomycetia bacterium
CCCAAACCTCGTAAAATACGGCACGAAACCGACCTACCAAACAACCCTAGAGGTTCTGGTCGAGGATATTCGTTTTCTCAAGCAGTCGGACACGGAACTGCGGAATCCTGAAATCCGTCTTGGAACGACTTCCGCTATCCGTCTACGCGGTACAGTCAAAACGGGAGAACAAATCCTCTTCGACGCGAACGATTCCGCGGCCAACCTTGTCACCGTTTATGATGGAAACTGGAATTTCCTCCGAACGCTTCCTGTCGAGATAATGGGAACATTTCAGGTTCCGCAAAATCAGCCCGTCCATGTTTCTGTTGGTTCAGAAGACCACGCAAGTGACGGTTGCTGGTTTGAAATTCGACTAACGACCACCGGTTCACCGATTCTTGTCCCCAAGAACCCGAAGCCGTAACGGGCTGTCCATCGATAATTAGAAATCAAAGAAATTGGAGTTTATCCAGTAACTGCGCCTTCTCCCCAATTTAATTTTGAAAAAACATGATTTCTAGTAGAATTTCAAGGTCAAATGACATTTTACATAAGCAAAATCAGGCCTCATTTTATGATACTATGTTCAGGGAATTCATCAATATCAGAGTAGTATAATTTTAGAGAAAATTTCCATAAACAGTGGTTTAAATGTGTGTAACTCAGATATCCACACGTGGTGTCCCATCAGAACCGTTTTAACGTACAATTTTTCTTTTTTTCACAAAAAATTTTGATAGTAGTCTTGACGAATCCTTGGACCATGGTACAATGAATATAAAGACATGATTTCGCTCCTGTAGAAAAATTTTGTATAACTTGTATACACTACAAGAAATCATGCCTTTTCAATAATGCTCCTTCCGATTCAATAGCTATCCTTCCAGGATGCAATGTCGGATAAATCCACAATTTTTTATCATTTTTATGGAGAAACAAATGAGAATCAGCTTTACCGTATTTTCTTTATTAATTGCTAGTGCGCTTTTGGTCGGTTGTGAAAAGAAAACGGACGTTTCACAGGCAACGGACGCCGATCAAGTGCTGACCGTGATTGATTTGGGGGACAAATACAAAACGCCCGATGGTATGACTTATAATCCGGCGGACGATAACATTTATTTGGTCGTTCCTGCCGCGCTCGAAGAAGGGGAAGCACCACTGCTTGTGATTCAACCAGATAACACGATTAAAGAAATCTTCCGGATTCCTGCCTCGCCAGAAACGAAACATGCAGGAACGCTCGGCATCGCTTTCGGTCCCGATGGAAATTTGTACGTTGCGGACTCGCAGGAAATCAGTGGTCATACGGCTCATAACGGTCGCCTTTTGCGCGTCGTTTTTGAAGAGGGAAAACCGGTTCGTTGTGAAGTGTTGGCAACGAATTTTGTCGCGCCCAATGGTCTGACGGTCGTCGGCAATAAAGTCTACTTCTGCGAAACGCGCGTTACGGAAGACCAGCCTTCTCCGTTGACTTCTGGTCTGTTCTGCTTCGATATTTCCGAACTGGACCCGGCGAATCCATACAAGGCGCAGACTTACGTAAGCGAAATGGACAAGGACCCGCACTTCATTTTCCAGTTTGAGACAAAGGATTCCGACTGGCGTGTCGGTGCGAACGGTTGTTCAAGTTCCAAGGACGGTAAAGTCTACGTGGCTAATTTTGGCGACGAACAGATTTATGAATTGACGTTTGAAGAAGATGGCAAGACGATTAAGAGCACGCGCGAAGTTGTTCAGGGAACCGACCATGGTATGGGAAGTCTTGATGGTATTCGTTTTGATGACGAGCGGAACGTGATTTATGCTGCCGACTTTGCTGGAAACGCGGTTCACGAAATTAGCGTTGAGACGGGCGCGGTCAAGACGCTCAAGAAAGACCCGGTCGGAACAGGCGAAAATGGCGCGTTGGATCGTTGCTCCGAAGTTTGCCGTCGCGGGAATTTCCTGTACGTCTCGAATATCGACTTGCCGTTTGATAATGAAAACGACGCGCCACACACGATGACGATTATCGAACTGAAATGAGAAAACGGAAATTTTAGCGTTTTTCTTATAACACAAATATAGCGTGACGTGTTTTTTCGGAAATTCGTCATGCTTTTTTCAATACCTACTTTTCCGGAACGCAGTTACCGGAGGAACCTTAAATTTCCAACTTAACATTAATAAAAGTAAAATTATGTATTATCTCGGAATTGATAACGGCGGAACGATGGCAAAAGTTGCCATTTTTGACCAATTATGCCATCAGATTGCGGTTTGTTCGGAAAAAGTTGAATTGATTCATCCGCAACACGGCTGGGAAGAGGTGAATATCGACCAGCTTTGGGAAAGCAACGCACGAGCAATTAAAACGGTCTTGGAGATTTCAGGAATCGACCCGGCGGAAATCGCGTGTATTGCTTGCACAGGGCACGGAAACGGCATGTACCTGGTTGACGAATCGGGAAAAGGGCTGGTCGGAATCCGTTCGACGGATACACGTGCTCGAAAATATATCGAGGAATGGAACGAAAAGAACACACTCGATTCCGTTTTGCCAAAAACCATGCAGGCGATTTGGGCAGCGCAACCAAATGCACTACTACGTTGGTACATGGATAACGACCCGGAAACGTTGGAGAAAACCCGGTGGATGTTCATGGTAAAAGACCTCCTACGTTATCGTTTGACGGGCGAGGCGTACATGGAATTAACCGACGCGTCTGCAACCAGTTTAATGAATAATCTGACCCAGGAGTGGGACGACGAAGTCCTGCGCACTTGGGGCGTTGAATCGTTGCGTCGAATCCTGCCACCGGTCGTCACAACGACGCAGATTTGCGGACATGTTACTGCTCAGGCGGCTGCGAAAACGGGATTAAAAGAAGGGACTCCAGTCGCAGGTGGAATGTTTGACATCGACGCCGTCGGAGTGGGAATTGGAATGGTCGACGACCAGTCACTGTGCCTGATTTCCGGAACTTGGGGAAACAATCAGTACATTTCTAAAACCCCGGTCGTAAGCAAGGACGTTTTCATGACGACCTGTTACAGTATCCCTGGCTATTATTTGATGTTGGAAGGTAGTGCGACGTCGGCGAGCAATTTCGAGTGGTTCATCACCAATCTCTTCAAAGCGGACCGCGAGTTGATGAAGCAGAAGGACGAAACCGGCTCGATTTACGATTTGGTGAACGCGGAAATTGCGGGGACGAAACCGGAAGACTGTAATCTGGTTTTTCTGCCGTATCTGTACGCGTCGCCGGTTAATATCGACGCCAACGCCTGTTTTATCGGGCTGGACGCCTGGCAGAAACGCGGACACATGATACGCGCGGTCTGTGAGGGCGTAGTTTTTGGGCATTACTGGCACATCAATCGATTGATGAAGTTCCGTGACATGCCGAATCCGATACTTTTGACGGGTGGAGCGTCGAAGAGTCCGATTTGGTGCCAAATGTTCGCGGATATTTTCCAGACGGTCGTTCGGATTCCCGAAGCAACGGAGCTGGGTGCACTCGGCGCGGCGATTGCAGCAAGTGTGGCGGTGGGCGATTATCCAGATGTGGAGACCGCCTGCCAGAACGTTGTTCGTTTTTCGCAGACGTACTATCCAAACTCCAATTTAGCGGGCGTTTATCAGAAAAAGCGCGAAAAGTTTAACAAGATTCTTGAAATCATGCAACCTCACTGGTCAGAACTACGATAATCAAGAAACAATCTTGGAGTAATTACGGATTAGGGCGTTGCCAATCTCTGTTTTACGCCCTAATTTTAGTTAATTTGACGTTTTTTCCGTCTTATTCCGATTTATCATCATTTCGAGTCACAGAGAATCACATTCTCAAAATGCGATGTTCAGCCTGTCGCTATCGTAAAAATCAAATTATCCGTCTGAAACCTAAAACCCCAGATTCTCCAGCTTTCGCGCACAACGCTCGGCGATTTCCGGTAGGTTATCCGCTACAGCACCATCATGAATACGCTGAAGCCAGACGTGAATTTCACCGTCCGTCAACTCTGCGATGGCAGGAAGAAACTGCAATTCGGCTTCCGTCCAACGGTGAAGCTCCACGAGCGATTTCAGACGTGTAAAAGCCGCACTGTTTCGGATAGTTCCATTTTTTGATTGTTCGCCGAGTTTTAAAAGTGGGAGACTCCGCTCAAATTGCTGAACCCGATAAAACACCAGACCAAGAGTTTCCGCAAATTTCCGTGCGCATGCTTGCCTACTTTCCTGTTCCGTAACGCTTCGGAACACGTCAGAAACGATCCATCTTGCCTCGTCAGTATTTTTTTCCGAACATAACTTCTCGTAACGTTTCAAGGCATCAATCAAAACATCGTCGTGTCCGCTACGCAACGCAAGATTTATAAAAAGGAGCCATTCTTCCGGCGTTTTGTCCGCCTTCGCATCCAATTCCGCCTCCCACTCCAGCCGGTTTTTCTCTTCCGCAAGCAACGTTTTCATCGCGGTCCTCGAAACGGCATACCAGCTGATTTCCTGCGTCGACGTCTGTTCCTGTGCCGGCACCGTAAGCACGAAACTAAACACCAATATAAAGAAGGTTAAAAAATAGGTGAGTTTCATCATTGATTCCTTTCGGGCATTTTTCAGTCGGCTGAACCTTCATCTACGGTAAAAACAGCCCCGAATCCATCGGTTTCACGTCGCGAATCAGAACCGGGAAATCAATTTGAGCCAAAATATCGCGGTTCAAGTCGACGCCAGGCGCGATTTCCGTCAGTTCCAGACCGCTTTCCACCAGTTTGAAAACGGCACGTTCCGTAATGTAAAGAACCGGTTGCTGCCGTCGGAGCGCGTAGGCACCGCTGAACGTAATCTGCTCGACCGATTCGACGAATTTGTGGGCGCGACCTTCCTGCAAAATCGTCAGTTGACCGTCTGCAACGCGAACTTTCAAGCCTCCCGCCGTCAGAGTGCCACAAAAAACGACTTTTTTCGCGTTCTGTGTGATGTTAATGAATCCGCCACAACCAGCCACCTTCGGCCCGAACTTGCTGACGTTAATGTTCCCACAGCGGTCAACCTGGGCAAGCCCCAAAAACGCGATGTCCAGTCCGCCACCGTCATAGAAATCGAATTGTTCCGGCTGGGTGAGAATACAATCCGGATTCAGGGCCGCGCCAAAACTGCCACCGGAGGCGGGATAACCGCCGATTGTCCCCGCTTCGGTCGTTAAAACCAGATCGTCGCGATTCTCTTCTGCCGCGACGGCTCCGATTCCTTCCGGCATTCCAATTCCGAGATTCGTAATCGCACCGGACGTCAATTCCTGCGCGGCACGCCGAGCGATGACCTTCCGTTCCGTTAACTCAAGGGGGGGCATTGCCGACACCGGAAGCCGAGTTTCCCCGCTAAAACCGGGGTTATACGGCGTGTCGTTGGTCATCCAATGATTTTCCGGCTTCGCAACAACTAGCGCATCGACGTAAATTCCCGGAATTTTCACCATTCGCGGGTCAATTGGTTCATCAACAACACGTTCAACCTGAACGATAACATGCCCACCGCTATTTTTCGTAGCTTGCGCCATCGCCGTTGCTTCTAGTGTAACCGCTTCTTTTTCCAGCGAGCAATTCCCGAAGCGGTCCGCCGTTGTCGCACGAATAAGCGCAACGTTAATCGGAAACGCTTTATAGAGTAAATAATCTGAATCCAGAAGGCGTACCCGTTCCACAACGGAACCCGTCTCCCAGGCTTTCGGATTTAACCGCGCTCCGTCGAGTTCCGGGTCAACGAATGTTCCCAGCCCGACATGCGTAATCGTTCCCGGTTTCCCTGCCGCGATGTCTCGGTACAGGTGCGAAATAACCCCCTGTGGCAGGTTATACGCTGCAATTTTATTTTCCAGAATCAGTTTTTGAATGTCCGGCGCCATCGCAAAATGCCCGGCGATGAGCTTTCCAATGAGCCCCTCGACGGCCAGCCGATTCATGCCACAACCGGGTGATTTTCCGTTTCCCTGACCGGCGCAATGCACGACCGTCAGGTTTCTCGGCGTGTGGTTTTGCAGAAATTCCTCCCGGAGCGCGATGAGTAATTCCTCGACTTTTGACAGTCCGACGAATCCCTCGACGGCAACGGTCATATCTGATTGAACAAATTGGTGAATTGCTTCCGAAGCGGATAAAACGGGTTTAGTAGTCATAGTTACAGAGTTTATTTTGGTTTTAATAATCAATAAAAACGATTCTTCCGGTAACTGTGTCCCGGAAAAACAGGTCTTAAAAAAGGCACAACTTCTTGTAGAATTACAAGTAAATCAAAGCATTCTACAGGAGCGAAACCATGCTTCATTTTTTATTGTATCATGTTCAGAGAGGGGTTGTCAATACCACAATCAAAAAATTTGGTGAAAAAAGAAAATTTTGGTTCAACCAACACGCACGTACGGAATTCGGGGAATGACATGAATTTTGAAGGTGGAATCTTCTGCGTTTCGCCGTTCGTGACTACCTTTTTCGACCAATAACTTACCAATATTCAAGCGTCGATTATTCTTTTCACGGCGTCGCTTATTCGGAAGCGCTTTTATGAAAAAAATCTTTTTTCTAAAATATACTAACTTTGGTATTGACGAATCTCTTGAATATGTTACAATGAAAATGAAAACATGATTTCACTCCTGTATAAAAATTTAGATTCACTTGTAATTCTACAAGAAATCATGCCTTTTTTCAATATTTATTTTTCCGGGACGCAGTTACCGGCTGAACCTTTAAATTAAACAGAAGAGCTCTCAAATGGAAAATCAACATGGAAATATATCAGATACCATCAACGTCGTTCACGGTAAATATACGATCCATAAAAGGGAACATTTCCGTCCAGCCAGAGTTGAATCCTCTGGTACCCAACACGGTAATCTTCATCTGTTTTGGGTAGTACATCACGATGATTCTCGTCCTCCAGCACATTCAGCAATTCCGAAGCGTCAGCCCCACATTCTCCAGGACGCGAAACGATAAACGAAATACTATTCCCTCCCCACTCGTTCCAACGTACATATGGACGTAGACTTTCGTACGCAACCGTATATTCTCCGGTCGGAGTGCTACGTAAATCCGGCTCATGCTCGCCACTGTGACAGGAGACGCAAAACTTGTCAAGCACCGGCTGAACCAGTTTCGGAAAGTCCACTGGCCCTGCAGCAGTAACACTCGGCATGATCTCAGACGGCTGACGACGCGCAGCAAGTGGCGTGGCGGAATAGGGCGTGCTCGTCCCTACCGGCTCATGACACCCCACACACGCTCGTTTTTCGCCAGGCTGGAGATACGCATTACTCCGCATTCCCTGAACGGCACGCCCCTTCTCATCAATCGCTTGAAAATACAACGGGCGTCGCGCCGGAGCACGAAAATATGCCGACCCATCCGCCTCAACAGGAACTTCCCCCAAATAAGCACGCAACGGTGCAGAAAAGGCAAAACCAACAACTGGAACATTTCCCGTGCTCGTGTCCTCTTTGGGCAAAAGTTCAAAAATACGTAACGCCTTAATCGGACGATCCTCAGGCAACGGAAACTGACTCTGGTGCACATCTGTCAGGTAAAACTCACCAAGTTGCAGTTTTGCCAGTTCTTCATCACACACACTCGGCACTACCGGCGGACGCTTGGTAAACGGGGTTCCATCCGGCGTGTTCAGCAACATCGGCGCAACGCTCGAAATGTCCTCATCACGATACAGCAACTCTTTATTTCCAAAACGGTCGAAATAGTACAGTCCACTCTGAGAGTCCTGATACCAGCCTGGTCCCATTCCAGGAAGTGGGTCGAAACTGAACGAAACAAGAAAGTGCTCCTCCGACAACGGCAATGGTGACCCATAAAATGATTGCGCCCACTGTCCATCGACCTCTGAATAGGGTATTTCCGGCGTTAGACACTCCACAGCTTCCAATGAATCCTCGCCAGTCAGTGAGTCGCGCTTAAATTTTTCCGTGTTCAACAGGATTAAGGCCCCACCCACGTTCGCATGATGCGCTCCAGCGAGGCAGACGATTTTCGAGCTGTTGGGAATCTCACGCGGCTGGTAAAATGCGTTAATACGATTTGTATAACTTCCCAAAAGATGCGTCGGCGCCGTTCCATCCGGATTACACGTCCAGATTCCATGAAAAAGGGTCGCGTCACGATCAACATAATCCCAGCGCGTGAACAGCAGACGCCCATTTTGACGGACTGAAGGATGCCACTCGTCAGTTTCGTGCCATGAAAGCGTCGTTAGATTTCGACCGTCTGTGTCCACCGAATGTAATGTTGACGTTTCTATCGGTTCAAAACCACTATTACACCGAATAAACCCACCACGTCGCGTCGACATGAACACAAGCCGACCATCCGGCAACTCACATGGATCCACATCGTCATAAATCCCGTAAGTAATCTGACGCAGATTTTTTCCATCAACGTCCACCGCATAAAGGTGAAAAGAACTCCTGAAAGCCGTATAATAACTGAATTCCTTTGGAGCGCTCTCCGGCGGTGTTGGGAGCTTACTAGCATCCATCACATTTCCCCACGGTCGCTCTCCCTCCTCTACACAGCAAAACGCGAAGTAAATCGTACGACCGTCCCATGACAAGGATGGCGACGCATAACTTCCACGAGGCAATTTCCCGGTTAACTCAACCGTTTCGAATGAGGTACCCGGATGCGGCAGAATATACACACCACCGCCGGAAATACCGAAAAAATTGTAATAATAACCGGAATACTCATGAAACATCTGCTGAATTGCACGACGCTGTTTCATGAACGCAATTGGACGCCCCGTCAACGACGGGTGAGAAAGCACTATGCGTCGCAAAACATGTCGAATCGCGAGATACCGCTGTAATCGTTCCTCCCTCGAAAGTTTATTAAAATCTGTCCGCAACTCCTTTAGCGTTTTCAACTCCTCAGACACGTCCGGCATCGACACATCTTGAAGGTGTTTCCACGATTCAATCACGTTATCCGCACGCTGAAACAGTGACTCCAGTACTTCCACATCAGTAGGAGAATGTCCCAGACGTTCTTCCTCGCGTAGCCAGTCCGCTTCAACCATTTCCCGTGTTGTGTTATCCATGCCTGAAGCGATACCACCCAAGTACCCCAAAAGTATAAAACACCCAATATATATAAAACGGAACATGTTTAACCTTCAACTTTTTGCGATAAACGACTCCGGGACTCGCCAACAGTCCCACCGTTACCGACAAATTTTAAAATTCGTTCAACACATGAATGGTGTGAAGGAGAGGCTTTCCCTGAATTTTCAAGTGGAATCCGTATAACTGAAGAAATTGAATCCTTCCATCGTAAATACGATACGAATGTGGAACTCTATTCTTTGGGACACCTGACATTTAACCTCGTCACCAATCATCAGGTAATAACACACTTTACTGTCGTTTTATTGATTTTAAATTGAATCAGCAATGAAACGCCCATTCACGACGGTACGGATTGGATTTGTCGGCGATGAATTGAAGGTTTTCTTCAACCGTTTTGGACCCGTAAACGACGGTGAGGAATTCGCACAGGCGTGAAATTATATCATCATCGGGGAAGTAATCATCATCGGGGAAATAA
>JAUNAI010000501.1 GCA_030527705.1 Planctomycetia bacterium
CTTGTGTTTTTTTCTTGTATTTTTTCTTCTTTCTTTCCTAAAACACAAAAAACCGTTCCCACACACTCCGAAACTCCCCCTGAAATAACATCAGTCCCGTTCCGAGCGTGAGTGAAAGGACGAACAAGAACGCTAAAACATTCACCGCGAACGACATCCCGAAAATGTCCAACTGCGGCAAAACGCGATTCAGAACCGCCAGTCCAATCTGCGCGAGTAGCACGACCGTCAAAATCGGCAACGCCATATGAATTCCAACCTGAAATCCCTGATAAAAAACGACTGGCAACGCACGAAACCACTCCTCCAACGCCGGAACGGTCCCTGTCGGAAAGGCGGAAAAACTCTCCAATAATGACTCCATAACCATCAGATGTCCGCCCGTGAGAAAAACGACCGCTGTCCCCAACACATAAAACATCGTCGCGACCGGTGTAGCCGCGTCATTTAGGAAACCGCCATCTACCGGAAACGAAATTCCCCCCGCATACGCCATGGCCGTTCCCGCCACCTGGAGTGCTCCGAAAAAGAGTAACATCGTGGTTCCCATCAGAATTCCGAGGAGAAACTCACTCCCAACTGTCGCCAGAAAGCCGGTATCCAGCCAGCTCACTTTATTCTGAAAACAGTACACCGCAGGTTCCTGATGTAACATTAAGAGCGTAGCCACGAGAACCGCGAGAAAAACCCGAAACCGAATTGGTACAATCCGTCCTGCGAACATTGGCGCGACCACCATCATCGCTGTAATTCTCGTTAAAATTAGCACAAATTGGCTCGCGTTCAGAAACAGTACGGTTTCCATTCCGTTTTTCCTCCTATTTCACTCACGGAATTACCGTTCCGGGAATCGCGCGGATGACTTCTTGAGTAAAAGTCGTCATCACACCGAGCATCCATGGCATCATCAGGCTTAAAACGAGTAACACGACAATCACTTTCGGCACGAATGCCAACGTCTGTTCCTGAATCTGTGTCAGTGCCTGAAATAGTCCCACCAAAAACCCGATCACCATTGCCACCAATAAAATCGGCAACGCCAACGTAAGCGTTAATGTAATCGCGCTCCGTCCGAGCTCTAAAATCGTACTACTTTCCATATTTCCCCGTCCCCAGATATTTTTACAATCTCTCCTCTCTTATTTTAACAAAAAACGCATTTTTCCGCAAGAGGAAACTGGAAAAGCCGTAATAAAAACCCTCAAAAATCCTGTCAATTTATAAAAAACCAAGACTCCCATACTTTAAAAGAAAATTTCGAGAAGGAAATCTTGAAAATTCACCTTCTCGAATTTAGGATACTGAAACATTTTATTCAGGTAACAAATCTCTGTATTTTCTCTTGTGCCGACCACATTCTTCCATCTTTTCTTTTCCGCTTTCAGTACGATTTTCGTTCATCGAAACAGGCATTTTCTCTGCGTCAATCGCCGTAGAAATTCCATCCGAAAATGTAAGTACCGCTCTTTTCGAGTATAATCCAAGAGCCGCACTAATTCCACGTCGCTGACGTCCCCGCGTCATAATCTGATAATGTTCCCGGCCAGTTTCATAGTTATGTCCCATAATTTCCTCATACATAAACACATCAACCGTTTTACTTTCCAGTAGGTCACATCCAAAAGAGCGACGTAGATTATACCATGGGTCTGGCCAGTGAGCCTCTAAAAACCGGGCGAAAAGCTGTCCAACCACGTTACCGACATTCCGTGTGGGTGTCATCCATGGAAAAATCCGTTCTTCATCGATTTCAATTTCATCTTTATTTTTATTTTCATTTTCTATCGTATTATT
>JAUNAI010000151.1 GCA_030527705.1 Planctomycetia bacterium
GAAGTACAGGAAGATGCCACTCCGTAGGGGTGAGATAAAATTCTTCCGTCAGCGTCCGTTGCCGATGGTGTTCAATCTGATTATGAATGTAGTCCACGACCGATTGCACCTGTGACGGTGAGACGGAAAACAGCCTGTAACCGTCTTGCCACGAAAAATGACCGTATCGGCGCGGCGGTTGATTGATAAAAAGCGAGGAAGAAACCTTGATTCGGCGTATCAAATCCGCCATGGACTCCGCAGGATGGGCACTGATTAGAAGATGTATATGGTCTTCCGGTCCGCCAATCGCAATCAGTCGGCGAGGGTATTTCCCTCCGCGAACGATTCCCGTGATATATTTATGGATTTCTTCACGCATCGACACGAGAACCTTCGTGTGATTTTTGACCGCAAAAATAATGTGTTGGTAATTAGCGTGATACGAATTCGGCATTGCTCGACCTATTCGACCCCGACGGGGTCGGTGTGTTTTTTGAGGTTTCGTTCATCCGGGGGTAAAAACCCCCGACTACATACATTTGCCCCCTACGGGGTCGGTAATTTTATCGACACAATTAAAATGAAAATTTAGAGGGAAACGAAATGCAAAAAATACAGTGGATAAAGAATATCAGTCGGTTTCTGTTGGTGTGCGCGAGCGTGTTGGCGTGCGTCGGTAGTAGTATGTGCGCGGAAAATGGAACGGAAACAGAGTCAGAAACGGAATCGGTCGCAAAAATGGAACTTCTCGGTGACTGGAAAGTCCGTGTGGAATATGCGGGGAAAACGGCGGATTTTGATATTTCGCCCGCGTATCTGACGATGGTGACGGACGAGAAATTGAACGCGCTACCGATTTTTAACCCGAACGGTCCGGATTGGCGCAAGGCGATGCCGTTTCCTGGGGTAAATGCGCAGGAATGTGCGGTGCGATACGCTTATTTGCCGGGTTCCGCGTCGATTAAGTCGGCGAAGACGGGCGAGGCGGGTTGCATCGTTTTTGAAGAGGGAAAAGATTATCAGATTTATGATGCGTGGGGGAACGTCGGGCGTCTGGAAGGTGGACGAATCGCGGAGAATATGCCAGTTTTCGTTTCGTATCAGTACGGAAAAATGCGGATTGACGCGGTGGTTCTGACGGCGGACGGAACGATGAAAGTCGTGGAAGGCGAGTCGCACGTCTCGACGCCGACGATTCCGGAAGTGAAATCGGACGAAAAACTCATCGCGACGGTCTGGATTTCCGGACGAATTGAGAAATTAACGGAGAAAAATCTGTTTCCGCTCTCGAAAGTGCGTGCATACACGCCGATGTTTCTGGCGAAGGACGCGGTGGCGAAAACGTATGGAAAACTCGTGCGTGGGGAACGCGTGCGGATTCTGGCGTGGGGCGACAGCGTGACGGCGTGCGGTTATTTACCGGATGAAGACCGTTGGCAGTGTCAGTTCGTTTCGCGGCTTCAGAAACAGTTCCCGAACGCGGAAATCGAGCTGATTCATGAAGGTTGGGGCGGAATGGGGTCGCAGACTTACTGGCAGGCGGCTGTCGGAACGCCGAAAAACTATCAGGAACACGTTCTGGGAGTTCAGGCGGACTTGGTCGTGCTGGAATTCGTGAATGATGCGTGGATGAATCCTGAAATGGTCGAGAAGTATTACGCTCCGATTCTGAAAGACTTCCAAGAACGTGGAATTGAGTGGATTCTCTGCACTCCTCATTACGTTCGGGCAGACTGGATGGGGCTGGAGTCGGAAAATGGCGTGGATGACGACCCGCGTCCGTATACGCTCGGCTTGCGTGAGTTCGGGCGGAAACATGGCGTGGCGGTCGCAGACGCTGCGTTTTATTACGGTCAGCTGTATCGGCAGGGGATTCCGTATTCGACGCTGATGGTGAATAATATTAACCACCCGAATCGGGAAGGGATGAAGTTGTTCGCGGATGCGTTAATGAAGTTGTTCGAAGAGAAATAAAAAGGTAAATCATGTCCATAACCGTCATAACAATTCTTGTAGCCGTTGGAGTGATGCTGTTTTTGGCAGTCGTCATGGGTTGGATTCTTGGTTGGGCGAATGTCGCGTTCCGAGTGGAAGTGGATCCAAAAGTCGCGCAATTGAACGGTGTTTTGCCCGGCGCGAATTGCGGAGCGTGTGGTTTCGCAGGCTGTAATGAGTACGCGGAGCAACTGGCAGCTGGGAAAGCGAAGCCGGGAGCGTGTACGCAGTGTAATAAGGAAGCGAATCAGTTAATTTCGGAGATTTTAGGCTGTGCAGTGGCAGAGACGTATCCATATAAGGCGGTGATTCACTGTAATGCGAATACGTTTCAGCGTACTGGAGTACAACGGTATACGGGCGAGCCGACGTGTGTGGCAGCGAATCTGATTTCAGGAATTCAGGACTGTGTTTATGGATGCCTCGGCCTGGGTGATTGTGCGCGAGCATGTCCGAATGACGCGATTACCGTCGAAGATGGACTGGCACGGGTACGGTATCATCGGTGTGTCGGCTGTCGGTTGTGCGAGACAGCTTGCCCACGGAATGTGATTTCAATTATTCCTTTCCGTCAGTCACAGATTCTGGCGGTTGCGTGTTCCAATCCGGAAAAAGGTATGGACGTCAAGGGTGTGTGTAAAGTCGGCTGTATCGGCTGTGGAGCATGTCAGCGAAATAGTGAAATTTTCCAGATGGGAAGTAACTTGCCGAGAATCGACTACTCGCAGTATCAGGATGGTGAGGTTCTGGGGCTCGTTGTGGAAAAATGCCCTGCGAAGATGCTAATTTACGTAGGTGAGCCAACTGAAGAAGATATCCGTGCGACGGATCATGAACCACCGATGGACGACGTAATTAACCCACCTACGCCAGCAAGTCACCGTTTCCACTGGACCGGTAGCTCGGAAGAGTTGCAGGAACAGGAGAAATAGGAAAGCCTTTAAGTTGTCACTAAATAAGTGAAGATTTTAAGAGGCGACGCATCTAGCGTCGCCATGAGGTACCTTAAAATATTGATTTTAAACTTAAATCGGTGATTTCTGGATACTTTTTAGTTTGTACTGATTCCACTTGAAATTTTAGGGAAGGGTGGTTCTTCCGGTAATCCTTTCGGCAACGTGAAACAACGAAAAACGGAATTTTATTGTGTGTCGGATATAAAATGTTATATTTTGCCACTTTAGCGACACGAGGCGTGTCGCTTCCTAGTTATACAGCGGTTGCTTAAAACCTCTCTGAACAGAGAAAAATATTTCCCCACCATTTACAGGAGATTTTATCATGTCACATTATTCTAAGAATATGACACGCCGTCGTTTTTTGGCTACGTCGGCAGCGGTTTCAACGGTTTCACTAATTTCTGCGTTTCCTGCACCAGCACTGATTGCGGCAGGAGCGAATAACGCGATACGCGTCGGCGTTATCGGGTTGGGCGTTCGCGGACGAAATCACTCAGACATTCTTGGTGGACTTCCAGACGCAAAAATCGTCGCACTCGCAGAACCTGATCCGAATCGACTGGGTGAACGTGAGGAAAAATTCAAGACGCAGAAAGCGTTTACCGATATGCGCCGGATTATCGAGGATCCGAATGTGGACGCTGTCACGATTGCGACATGCAACCACTGGCATGCTCTGGCGGGTATCTGGGCGATGGAAGCTGGAAAAGATGTATATGTCGAGAAACCGCTTGCGCTTTCTACATGGGAATGTCGACAGTTGGTGAAGGTGGCGCGAAAATATGGGAGAATCTGCCAGGTCGGAACACAGGCGCGGTCAGACAAGCCATATCATGAGGCGGTACAGAAGTTCCTGCATGAGGAAAAGGCCCTCGGAAAAATCTTGTTTGCGCGTGCGAATCGGTTCTTCCCGCGTCGGCCGATTGGAAAACGTACGGAACCGCTCGATGTTCGCGACAAAATGGATTATAATCTCTGGCTAGGTCCTGCGAAAGACGTGCCGATTTACCGTGACCGCCTGCATTACGACTGGCACTGGATGTGGAATACCGGAAACGGTGAGACGGGAAACTGGGGGTCTCACCTGCTGGATAATATCCGAAATGACGTGTTACAGGACCGTGTAGTGGGCCCGAAACGAATTCTGTCGCTCGGCGGTCGTCTGGGGCCAGAAGACGCTGGCGAAACACCGAACACGATGATTACGTGGTTCGAGACAGATGTGTGTCCCATCGTGCTCTCCTTTTCTGGCGTGGAACCGAAAGGAAGAAGACATTATACCGGTCGTTTTCAGGGCCCGGATAGTGGATATCTGGTCTGCTGTGAAGGTGGATACATTCATAAAGAAATGGTTGACGCAATCGCGTATGATAATGCTGGAAAAGAAATCTGTCGTTTTCCGGCACGAGAATTTTACGGTGGCGCACCGCATTTTGTGAACTTTCTGCAGGCGATTCGCTCCCGGAAAGCAGAAGACCTAAACTGTGATATTCAGGTCGGTTTCGATGACGCGCTCTGGTATAACTCCGCGAATACGGCGTACCGTCTTGGTAAAGAATACAAGCGAGAAGCCTTCCTCGAAACCGTCGGTAAATCGAGTAAAACAGCAGAAATTCTTGTAGACATCGAGCAACACGTCGCGGATATCGGAGAGACGGTCGATTCTCTGCGTGTCAGTCCTATTCTGGAACTGGATTCCGTCACGGGTTTATACACAGGAGAAAATGCGGTTGCAGCCAACACACTGATGAATTACCGTCCTGCACGGAATGAATTCGTCGTGCCAGAGGTATAAGGTGCCTTATATGGGCCGAGCGTTTCGCCATTCAGAAACCTAAGACGGTTCACATATCAGACACTAGAGATCATTTATAGAAAAACTACATATTATGAAAATCAACCATAACATGTGGTTTATTTTATTCTCATATCATAAATTCTCACTCCATATATAATATGAAAATAAATATAGAGTGAGAATCGTTCTTATCTGACGATTAACCGAACATTTTTTTCGCGAGCAGTTCACCAATCTGAACGGCATTCGTCGCAGCACCTTTACGGAGGTTATCACTCACGCACCAGAACGTTAGACCGTTTTCACGGGAAACGTCTTCACGAATACGACCGATGTACGTGTCATTACTGTTCGTACAGATACTCGGCATCGGATACACGCGATTCGCCAAATCATCCATCACGACCAACCCCGGCGTATTTTTCCAGAGTTCAATCGCCTCTTCACGCGTGATTTTCTTCTCAGTTTCAACCGTGACCACTTCACTATGGCAGTTTTCGACCGGAACACGGACACAAGTTGCCGAAATTTTAATCGAATTATCACCCAACATCTTCCACGTTTCACGAATCATCTTCACTTCTTCACTCGTGTAACCGGGGAAATCGACCGGGTGCTTCGGGTTGCCAATCTGCGGAATCAGGTTAAACGCGATCGGATACTGGAACGTTTTCGCCTCGAATTTTTCGCCCGCAAGATGCGCTTTCGCCGACTCGACCAACTCGCGCTGTCCACCGACCCCCGCTCCGGAAGTCGCCTGATACGTCGCAACGTTCACATGAGTCAGTTTTCCAACACGATGTAACGGTTCCAGAGCCTGTACCATCTGTGTCGTTGAGCAGTTCGGGCTGGCGATAATTCCCTTATGTTTCATCACATCATCAGGGTTTACTTCCGGAATCACGAGCGGAACTTCATCGTTCATACGATAAAACGCACTTTCATCGACCACGATGCACCCACGGGAAACCGCAACCGGAACCCATTCCGCAGCCGTTTCGTCCGGCGTCGAACTAATTACAAGATCTACACCATCAAACGCTTCTGGGCAAACAGCTTCCACAACAACATCGCGACCAGCATACTTCAGGACTTTACCCGCCGAGCGAGCAGAAGCGATGAATTTAATGTTTTTCGTCGGGAAGTTGCGTTCTTCCATCAGTGCCCGAATAATCGATCCAACCGCGCCCGTCGCGCCTAAAACAGCGGTCATGTTAAACATGATTTGCTCCTGTAAGTAATAAAAATGACTAGTATACAACTATTAATATCAAAATTATAACACAAAAACCGATCCTTGTAAAGCGGGACCCCCGTCATTTTCATCATTTTTCCATTTTTTGTTTTTCCGTTTCCGAAAATATGTTCTCTTTCTTCCATGGATCATTTAGCTTCTACATGCACATAACAGAGTGGATGACGGCCACAGGAAAGATAGTTTTCAATCGCGAATCGGATAGCCGGCTGTCCCGTTATCGGGTCAAGAATAGCGAGCGCCAAAATATATCTCCCTGCCGGAACTGCATCGGTTTTAGTTAGCAGAATCTCCGCACTTTCCATATATTCTTTAGCAGGTATACGATATACATTCTTCTCCACATCCCAATCGTCACCAGAAAACCATCTTCGGATATCCACCTCTTCAAGTGTCGTTTTCCAGATCACCTCATGCGTTTCCGGAACCAACAGACTACACTCAATCGGCCATTTCTCGTAAAATGGCGCAGAACCAACATTCTGAACCGTGAAACGGATGTGCGTTTTCTTTCCCATTTTTATCTGAGAGGGAATTTCTACGGATTTCAGTTCATAACGGTAACCGAATGCTTTCTGGACGGCTTCCGCGCCCTTCTGAACATCGGGATTTTTCGTGTCGTAATTCGCTATCCAACCGAGAGCCGTACAATGAAGGAGACGGATAGAATCGAGCAGATAATCAAGATGGACCGGGTCCGTGAGCGTGTCATTCGGGTTATCACCGGGCTGAACCTGATAATTTCCCCAGTTATATGCCGTTTCACCCTCAATCGGCGCAACTTGCCAACGTTTTTTGGTCTCGTTTAACGTGAGAATACCACCACCATGTTTCTTACCGTTCATCTGCTGAAGATGTGCCCATGAATCCCAGTAAATACCGAACTCGAAATCCGTGAACTCATCTGCATGTCGTACCACGACACGTTTCGTAGGGAAGGCTTTCGTGAATGTTTCTCCGAGCAATTTCTCAACTTCCGGTGTCGGTGACGGAGAATGATGCTCGCCCCAGAAACCGATAAGCCCCATCTGAACCCACGCTACCCGAGGGTCTTTATCCCAACATTTACCGAGACGCTCTATCAGGCGGACCAGTCGACGCTGAAATTCTTCACTTGTGTAGTCGCCCGTCTGGAGATCGGATGGCCAGTGTTCATTTCCTTCTTTTTTATCCCAATCGAGATACACGCGTGGAATCACACGGACATTCGCCGCCTCCGCCTTTTTCCAAGCAGAATCACACGCCGTTTTTATCTTTTCGATCGTGTCTTCCTCGCTATTTTCTAGTTCGTTCCACTTCAGATAACACCGCGCAACCGTCGCGTACGGATGATTTTTAAAATTCGCATTGGCATCTGGTCTGAAACCTTTTAACGGATTCGGAAACGCATACGTTACCACTTCCGGCTCAACACAGATTATGCCGGAATCCTGTTTCGGAAGCGTGTCTAAAAAATTTTTAGAAACACTTGCGGAATCCGCAGAAAATAAGAGCGTTCCAGTTAAAAAAACGGTTAAGGAGGCCGTTAAAATTGGACTGAATAATACATGAAATGATAATCTTAATGACATAAAACACCTCGAAAATGAAAATTTTGATTAAATAGTCGTTAATTAACTGGGTACGTAGACGGCTCATCCGCAATTGTAGGAAAAAATAGTGTTTTTAAGGAATAAATTTTCCCCTATTTACGTAAATTGTTAAAATTGTGCCTCAAAACGCTTAATATTTTCTGCGGAGAAACTCCGCGTACCCAGTGAGACTTAATCAGCCCCCTCTTAAGTACCTATGAAGAACGATTTCTAGAAGCATAGCGGTGCCAGCGACGACGCATTTTCCGGATTTTCCGCATTAATCGTGTGATTAAATTTCATGTAAGGTGCCGTTCCTTCCACGGAAAGAAACACGAGACGTAACTCATAATCCGTTTTTTCCCATTCCGTAATCGTGATGGTAAATTCTCCGTCCTGAGTGACCGGAGCGACCCATGTTTTAGCGTCATAATTCGCTTCCGGAAATTTTTTGTCGTGAGAAACGATGATTTTCTCAAACATTCCTTTCGCGTCGCGGATTTTTCCTGTAAGAACGATTTTTTCGTCTTTCCATTCCGCATTCAGTTTTTCCAGAGCGCCTGTGACTTCTCGTGTCCAGCCAACGGATTTTGAAACAGGAAAAACGCCTGCGAAAGCTCGATTTTTAGAAAGTCGTGCTGCGCTCGATGCACACAGGAACGTTCCGCGACCTTCACCACGCAGGTCTTCACCATACGTATGATTTCCGCTTCCCATTAGTGAACTTCCTTTTTCCCAGTATTCCTTATCCAGCTGACATGCGTGCGGCAGCCCGAACATGTGTCCCATTTCATGGGCGACGCCACCAATGTAGTGTGAGTTGAACTCCCCAACTGTGCATGGACCGTGATAATATCCCCCCTGCTCTTTCGACGTAAGTAAATCCGCGTCCAGCATTGGGTCATCGAACACCCATGCAGTCCCACTCACATGCCAACCACCACCGACATACGGCCCAATTTCCGTCGTTTTTCCATCTTCCCAACGTAGGAGACGCTCGAAAATCACGACGAATTCCTGCTGAAAATCAATTCCCTCCGCAAGTAACGCCTCATGAACTTCACCACGCACGACTCGAGCGTCATTCCGTCCATATTCCAGCTGGTTTTTCTTCCCACGTACGTCGTACACCTTCAGTTTATCCGGCGCAGTCCATTCTAGATCGAACGTCATCGGACCGTAACCATTTTCCTCCATTCCGCGACGGTAAAACTCCTGAACGTGTTTCATCACGCGTCCTAAACGTACCTCTCGGTCCGCACATGGCTCGCAATCCGCCGGTGTAAAATAAACCACACGTACCGGTGTTCGTCCCGCCGCTGGTCCAACGGTCGGTTTTTCTGAATTCTCCGTTTTCTTCCCATTTTCCGCATTTTCAGAGGCGTATGAAATAGAAGAGAATGAAAAACTCAACGACAGTACCGCAACGAAAACCATCACAGCAAGAAAAAGGTGGGAAATCGAGGCTCTCAACATAAAAAACTCCTTTTATACCCGACACACCATAAAATTCAGCTTTACCGTCATTTCGCGTTACTGAAATACTTACCGGAAGGACCGTCCCTCCCTGAATTTCCAAGTGGAACCAGTATATGAATTTAAATACTTCATCTATTTTCTCATATTATAAAACGATTCTCGGAAAATACAAGTGTTTTTATATGTTTTTTCAGGCTTTTTCAAGGATTTTCGATAAAATTCGAGATATTTTGAGAAATTTTGATATATTTCAAGAAAAATTGAGAAATTTCAAGAAAATTGTGCTGTCCCCCCTTGTCAAAAAATTTAATTGTGCTATACTCCTTATATCAAATTTAGGAGAGGTGGCTGAGTGGCCGAAAGCGACGGTTTGCTAAACCGTTGAGGTGGTAACGCCTCCGCAGGTTCGAATCCTGTCTTCTCCGTAAAGGGCACTGTTTTAGTAACTGTGCCCTTTTTCATTTTTAAACCATCTCTTTTTAGTCTAAATATCTCATA
>JAUNAI010000502.1 GCA_030527705.1 Planctomycetia bacterium
AACTACGGCAGAAACTACGGGAAAAGACGTGTCTGAAGCAGTGGAGACGGCTGAAAATACTGTTGACGGAACTGATGTGGATTCTGACGCGGGCGTGAAGCCGAATCCGGACGCTGTGCGTGAGAAATTAAATGATGCGCTAAAACAGCTGAAAATGGTTCGGCTTGAGATTCTGATGGAGATGGAAAATTGGGAAGAAGTTCTGAAGGAAGTGGAAGAACTTCTGAAAACGTCCCCACAGGATATGAAACTGTTACAGTTTAAATTGAGTGCACAGATAAGTCTGGAGAAACTTGCCGAAGCGGCGGAAACGCTGAGCGTGATGATTGATGAAAATCCATTGGACACGCAACTTTATATCTTGCGTGGGCAGATTTATCTGGCGACTGAGAAGCTGGAACTGGCGTTGGAAGATTTTAAGCAGGCGGAAGTGGTGGATGGCGACGCGGAAAGTGTGTTCGAGCTGAAAGTCGCGACGCTTGTTCAGTTAAAACGTTACGAGGAAGCGCAGAAAGAAATGGACGCGCAACTTGAGAAGGACCCGGAAAATCCTGCCCTGCTGATTCAGGTGGGAATGTTACAGATTCAGTGTGAGAATTACGAGAAAGCGTTGGAATTCGGCCAGAAAGCGGAAAAGGCGCTTCCGCCGCTGGAAGAGGATTCTGGGGCAGAGAATCATCAGCTGGTGTATCAGTACCTCGCGAATTGGTATCTCATGGCGGGTGAGCATGCGGAATCGGTAACGTATTATGAAAAGTGTCTTGAAATTGCGAGTGAAAATGCACTAGTGCTAAATAATCTTGCGTGGGTGTTATGTACGTCGCCGGATGAGGAGGTGCGTGACGGAAAACGGGCAGTGGAACTCGCGAAAAAGGCGGTGGAGCTGGAACCGTCGCCGGGATATATGAGTACGCTGGCGGCTGCGTATGCGGAAATCGGTGACTTTAAGATGGCGATGGAAACGATAAATCAGGGACTTAAAGCGGCGGAAGGAGATGCGGAAATGACGGCGTCTCTCGAAGAAGAAAAAGCGTCTTATGATGCCGGAAAACCTGTTCGGGAACGGACGGAGACGTATAGAGGGAAGAAAACTGAGTAAAATTTTCATCAGAAAGGTCGTTTTTTGAAGAAATTTTGAGTGGAACCCCCTTCCAATTTTAGGGAATTGGTATATAATAACATAAATAATTGGTTTTAATCCTCAAAAATTTATTATAGGATCCTTCATGACTCCGCATATTGAATCGTTGAAAAAATACCTTCTGGAACAGAAACATTTTCAGTTCCGTCGCCAGGTTGACTGGGACGCGCTCCTTCCGCACTGGAGTATCGACCGCGATAAACAGGCGGCGGTGATTCTGAAAACCGTGCTGGAGGAAGAGGCGAAACACCCGGTTTTCTTGCCGAATGAGAGAATCGTGTTCACGCGCACGTGCGCTAACTTGCCGGAACGGTATCCGGAGGAGGTGATGGAGCGTCTGCGGAAAGAGGCGTATTTTCACGAAAAAGGCGTGGTTTTTAACCTCAGTCCGAATTTTGAAGACACGATTTCTGTTGGTTTGGACGCAAAACGGGCGGAAGCGGTCGCGCGTCGAGAACGGGCGGTAAATGAGAAAGATTTCGGCGCGGTGGAGTTTCTAGATGCCGTCATCAGTGGAATTGACGCGATTCTCCATCTCACGGACGCTTACGCGGCGGAGGCGCAGAAGCAGGGAAAAATTGAAATTGTCTCGATGCTGTCGAATATTCCGCGTAAACCTGCTCGGAATTTCCATGAAGCACTC
>JAUNAI010000152.1 GCA_030527705.1 Planctomycetia bacterium
CATTTCAACCGGTAAAAAACGGGACAAAATGTAAACGTAACGGAAATAGAATTTTTCGGAAGTGCGTTTTATCTCGTGTTTTACGAGTGGAAAATGATGAAAGGTTCCATTTATTAAACCCCTGTTAAAGGAGGATTTATCATGAAACAGAAACTTACGTGGAGCGGCATCCTCCTCGGAGTGTTTTTCGCTATTTTAGGAGGCTTTTCCCAGTGCGCGACGGCGGGTGATTCGGCAGATGAGGCGTATCTGTGCGTGGAAACGGAGGAAGGGGGCGTCTGTCTGAAGAAAGGGACGGTGACCGTGTGGGAGTTTCACCCCGATTCGCCGGAAGGAAAACCGTTCATCGCGCCGATGCGACTGCCGGACGGGCGTGACGCGGCGCTTCTGCGACCTGCGGACCATGTGTGGCACCTCGGAATCTGGTTTTCGTGGAAGTACCTGAATGGCGTCAACTACTGGGAACCCTCTGACGGCGAGACGGTTGTGAAATCCCATCAGGTCACGATTGACGGAGCGTCCGCGACCGTGCGTCTTCAGATGGTTTATCGGAATAAGAAAGAGCCTGAAACGGAGGTGTTGAGGGAAGAGCGCGTCATTGTCTTTGGTACACCGGACGCGACGGGGAGTTACACCATCGACTTTCAGCACAAGTTTACCGCCTGTGAGAAGGATGTGGAGCTGGAACGGACGCCGCCACACGCTCATGGGGGAGGTTACGCGGGTTTAGCAGTGCGTCTGGCTCCGTTTTTCGGTAAATTCGTGACGAACTGCGCGAACGGCGAGACGGAAATGCGTACCATTCGGGAGAAGCCTGCCGACTGGATTGAGTACCGCGACCCCGAAACTGGGAATGGCGTGCGCGTGACGATTCTGAAAGGGACGGAGAATACGCGGTTTTACGCTCAGAAGTCGCCGGGATACTGTTTCATTAACCCCTGCCCCGTGCTTTCCGGACCGCAGACGATTCCCGCTGGTGAGACGCTCGAGCTGGAGTATCGGATTCAGGTTGGAAAGTGAGTAAGGAGAGAATCATGTCTTACCCTAGCGAGAACCTGCGGAAAATTGGGAACGCGGTGTGGTGCATGCCGATTGTGGCGGGGATGATTGGCGTATCAGCGTATTGCGTGCCGATGCTGGATTTAATGCCGCATGATAAATGGTTCACGTTTTGGTCGTGGGTGCATTTTGTTTGGATGCTCATTACGCTCGTTTTTGGGTTGGCTGTGGCGGAGCGTTTTACACGGTGGCCAGAACGCGTGTTGCCGGGGGTACGGAATAGCGGGAATTTCGTATTTTGGTACTCGTTGCCGATTGCTCTCGCATATCTTGGGTTTTGTGAGTATGGTGATTGGATATTTCGGCAAGACGGATACCCTTCACTGATTCTGACCATCTGCCTTATCGTGTGGTTTCTGGCGTTTTTGATTTTTTCGGCATCGGTGGCGCGACGTTTCGCAAGTCGCCGACTTACGCTGACGATATACGGAATCGTGACGGCGGTTTTGAGCTTATACGCTTCGGGAATTTTGGCCTCCGTTTTTGATGAAATCCTTCTATTCGATTTTGTGGATTGGGTCGCTCTCTATTTTTGCATTCCTCTCTTTTTTGGGTCGATCTTCTTTCTGTTTCTTTTTTTGGGGCTGGACCTGCGAAAAAGAGGGAGAGCTGGATTCCCGAAATTGGAAAACCTGCCGATGTCGGAATCGTCGCAGTTCACGCCGAGAGAGCGATGGGGACTGGAGGCGGTTCGCGTCGGGATTTTCATTCTGATTTCGACGCTCATTGCCATTTTCGTCATGGGAATGTATCTGTTTTTCGAAAATGGAGAGATGTATTCCAAAACACTATCCATCTGTTTATGGTCTCTTTTAATCCTCATTTTTGGCGCGAGTTGCTGTCTGTGCGCGGTTCCGAAAACCATTTCCGAGAATAGATTGGGGGTGGGCACCGTCCTTTTTCAGGTTTTGTCCGCGGTGCTCTTCTTTTTTGTCCCGATTTTAGGCGGTGTGTTACTCGTTGCGTCGCTGATTTTGCTCGACGCTCACGTGTATCGGATTTCGTGCGCGTTCCGTACGGAAGGTAAAAACCCCTGGACCCCTGTTCTTTATTCCGGGGCGGCAATTCTCTTCCTTCTCGTTCCCAGTTGCGTTATGTACGCTCTTTCATTACCCCCTTATTTTCTGATGACGATGAAAATGGGCGTCGTTCTCCTCATAGTCCTGGGGTTCATTTTCATCGTGTCGCTAATCCGCGCCCTGAACGACATCAGTGGGAATATACAGGATGAACTGGAGAAATACGGGACGAAATAGAATATAAAATCGGAATCAGAAACGGAATAAGAATGATATAAACGACATAATAGCCTCCAAAATATGTTGAATCGCTATTATGCCGTTCCGTTTTTAGGTTTTATACGCCAGAAAATCAAGACGCGCCGTCTGACCCGATAATCGGCTTTTTATACGCGCTGTCTTTCGGCGTCCACTCGGCGGAAATCGTTAAATCCGTTGTTTTTCCAGTGATTTCCACCTCGATTCCGCTCGTCGCATGATTTTCGTAACGTGGCGGAACGAGATAGTACGTTTTATTCTTGTTGTAACGTAAAACAATCAGCTCTACCTGATATTTTCCTTTCGGACAGCCATCATTATCCTTATAGGACGTTAACGAAAACCGTCCGTCGGGACCGATTTTACCCGTCGCCGGGCGTCCTTTCTGTGTGTCGGTGACGTGAATGAAACGGATTGTGCCGTCAAATTCCCCCGTCAACGGTTTTCCGTCAACCTGAACCACCCCCTGAACCGGATAACAGCGCGGGCGACCGTCGCCACAGCCCGTCGCGGACATGAAAAGGAACGCGGAAAGCGCGAATATACAGAGTGAAAACGCATTTTTCATAAGAGATTCTCCTCGATGACTTCCTCACCTTTTCGCGTCGCCAGTGCCTGATACGTTTCCATCAGAATTCCCTCGCTCACGAACTGCACGTGACCGTCGCCGAAAACGAAATGACCACCACCCGTATGCATCGAGCCGAACGCACCGTTATACTGCGTGTTGGACGGTGAACCGGAGTGCGTGATACCCTGTCCAAGCTTACAGTTTAACGGATTTTCGCACCCGCGCATGCAACTCCGCATGACATTCGTGTACGCCCAGCAACAGCGTGACCAGTTCTGATCCGATTCCGTCACCTCACCCACAAAAATCGTGTTAGAAAGACCATCTTTAAACTCAGAAACTTTCAACAGTCGCCGATACATGAACGCACCGTCATTATTATGTTTTACCGAGTAGTAATCCTTCTTTTTTATGCACGTAAGAGCTTTCGTTCCGCAACAGAACGCGTAACTCGACGTACCACACGTCAGACCAACTGCCTTGCTGTTACCAAGTCCAGAATCTGACTCTGTCGTGTCCATAGCCGTCTCACTCGGACATTTAAAAACCGGCGGACGAATCTGAATCGCACTCACCATCTCGTCCGTTTTCCAGCCACTTGTCGTGCTATCCTCCTGGAACGGCATGATTTTCCCTTCATTCAACGCCATGTACGTCGCGGTCAACTCAAGATACGGCGAAATCGCGACGAAACCGCTCCCGGCGTAGCGTTTATCACACTTCACGCTACTCCCCAACTCCGGCGGAATGTCCGCGTCAATTCCAAGTCGTAGAGCAGGAAACGCCTTCCGCTCACTCTCGTAATTCATGATTCCCAGACCGATATTCTTGAGATTATTACTGCACGACATTCTCCGTGCCGCCTCGCGCGCCTGCTGAACCGCCGGAAGCAGAAGCCCAACTAACATCCCAATGATAGCGATAACGACCAGTAACTCAACCAGCGTAAAAGCGGTACGGGAAACAGAAACATTCCGTGAAATATTCCGTAAAATATCTCGTGAAATGCCCTGTTTCTCCGTCAGTCGGTCATTTTTCCGTTTTTGTTCTGCGCTAATCACGGATTACTCCTTTTAGTTACTTTTCAAGTTATTTACTCTTCAGGTATTCCGCCAGCGTTTTCCCGAGATTATTTCCCAATTCACGGACGTTTTTCGGTGTAACTTCCACGTCGGACGAGTTCGAGTATGGAATCTCAATCGTTCCCGCTAAAATCGCGTTAGGTAAGTCGCCGAAGAACGTTTTCGAGCTGGAAGTCAAAATACCATTTTCCATTATGTAGTAATTCTTCTCGTTATTCCAGTCCTTACCGAATGGCAGATTCCACGCTTCTTTATACGGAATCTCAGCACCTTCCTGATACTTTTCGAAAATCTTATAGAATTCCGTCACGGCAACCTGCATTTCCTTCCGTTTCGGCATCGGTGAGTAAAGATACTCGTTCATCCCATACCGAATCCACGGACAATGAAGGTCCATGAAAAATAACGGTTTATCCGAGAAATTCTCCACCGTGTACGCTTTCAGATACTTAATTTCCGGGTAAAGTTCATGATTATAGTCGCGATTATGGTCGTGTGGCTTCCGTCCTTTTCCCTGGTCGCCGTCCTCGACACCATCTTTATCGATAAACGGAACGAAAAGGAACGTTGCGTTTTCACGGAGCCACTTACCCTCCGGTGTGTCGGACAGAACCGTGGAAATAATCCCTTCCATCGCGAAACTCGCAGTCATCTCACAACAGTGATGACGACACGTAAACACGACGGCGAATTTCGCGTCTTTATTCTCCGCGCCAATCCGCATCATCTCCACTTCGCGTCCCTTTCGGCTTTTGCACAGCGTACCGAGCGTGACATTCTCATTCTCTTTCAGCGGAGCGACGAATTCTTCCCAGTTTCGTTGCGTGTAGAGAATCGCCTGTGCGAAAATCACCGATTTTTCATCAGAACCGAGCGTGCATGTAAATTCCCGCGAACTATGCCCCGGTTTCTCGGAGAGATAACGCCATGTTTTACCCTCGTCGGACGAAATCGCAGGACCACGCGCACCCACGCGATTATCCGCGTCAAAAACGAAACGCAACGTGCGTCCCTCACCGTTTTTCACGCGAAACGCATAATAAAACCAGTCGCGCGAATCACGCAAATCAGGACGGACGCGGATTGTGTCGCCGTTTATGGAATCAACGATAATATTCCCACCGGGAAAGTCGGTATTGATTTCCAGCTCCGCTGCCGACACGGTTAGAGCAAGAAGACACATACTAAAAATTACGAAAACTGGAAGGAAAACGTATTTTTTCATTTCTGGAAGGCTCCTTTTTTCTGAGAATTACGAGAAATATGGAAAATGCCAAGACAGCCAAGAATCATCAGCACCCACGTCGCAGGTTCCGGAACCTCACTGCCTGCATTCATGGCAAGTCCGAAACCGCCATTAGCTAGTGAAACAACACTAAATGTATTTAACACACCCGTATCATCCTTGAGGAACTGCTCAAAATAAAGGGTGTCCGTAATCGTTTTATCACCGACAAAAATCCCTCCAGTCGCAGTGAGAAGCTCATATTCTTCATCCAGCGCAATTTGGGAAATGTCAATCAGGAGCGAATCGAAACTTTCCAGCTCCAATTTTCCATCAATAAGCAACCCTGCCGTCAAATCAGCAGGCACGGTCAACCGCATTAATCCGTCATTTGCAACGGTAATGTCGGTATCCACGGTTAATTTTTTGCCAGCAGAAGTAAACTCAATTTCCCCATGATTATTCACATTCACTTTCGGAATAATAATCGACTGGTTTTCGTTTCCTGAAATGACAAGTTTTGCGTTATCCGTTCCACCAGCGACATTCACTGCGCTGGTCGCATATTGAATCGTCGTCGCGCTGTTATCCGTTCCGTCGATTACCAGCGTACCAGCCGAAACGGTTGTCACACCACTGTACGTATTATTCTCGCCCGTCAGCGTGAGCGTACCTTCACCAGTTTTCACGAGGGAACGCGCACCAGTATCAATCGTCGTCCACGGATTCAGAAGGTTGCCATCGAGCGTCAGCTCCGCATCTTTCGCAACATTAAACGTATTACTTTTGTTCGGATTAGCCGTATAACGCGCGGACATGACGAGTTTTTCGGCAGAAATGATATTATCTGTCCCAGCGGTTACCGTAATGTCGCCGTCCAGCCCATAATTCCCAGCCCAACCAGTTTTACCTGTCGTGGTATCGATGATTTTCCCACCGTTCGACATGGTAACATTTTATAATAAGTTGTGCGTCGACGATTTCGTGTTATCAATTTTTCCACCGTTCACGGTCAGAGTCGGTGCCCCCTGCACGTCCTTACGTCCATAACCGAACGCGGAGCCGGTAAGAAGTTCCAACACACCATCTTTTTCAACCGTAATCGTATTCCGAATCACGCCATATTTAGTGAAATCATCAATACCGTCACCCGAACCACTAAGCGTGACCGTTCCGTTCTCAATCGTCAGACCACCAGAGAACGTCTGTGCTTTTGCGACGTTCAGCGTTCCACCACCCGTGACGATGACAGCTGTTTTTCCAGTTCCATTCTTAATGACACCGGAAACTTCATACGCCTCGCCTTCCGCAATATTCAGCGTCGCTACGGAAGTCGTATCCGCCGCGCTGTTCATAATGTTTCCATAAATGTTACTCGCAAGATTTAGCGTCGCATTATGTCCATTCAGGTCCAGAATCCCCACCGCTTTATCCGACATCTCGAATTTCGACGTCGGGAACGGGTTATCGACACCGATTTTCAGCGTACCGCGATACGCAATCGTCGAGCCGGTGTAACTCGTCACCGTATTAATCAGGAGCGTTCCGCCGCCCGTTTTACGCAGAGAACGTGCGTTGCCACCTTCCCAACCGCCAGCCGCAGTAGACGAAATATCCGCCAACTCGCCGTTAATCGTTACCAACGAGCCATCATAAATATAGAAATCCTGCTGATATTTTGTTTCTCCATAACGCGCAGCAAGAGCGATTTTATTCGTATTAATTGTTACATTCCCGCTGTGGACCGAGAATTTATTATCAAGAGCGAAAGTCCCTAAATCGTGCGTACTGTTACCGGAAATCGTTACATCTCCGCGAATGTCTATCTGATTCATCGTCGCAATTTTGTCGCTGGTGCTATTAATAAGCTGTCCACCGTTCAACGCCCACTTGGTTGCGTTTGCGCCGTAACCGGTCTGGGAACCCGTCGCAATATCAATTTTTCCGCCCTTTTCGAGCGTGATTGTCCCGCGAATCGCGCCGTAACCCGCACCTCGGTTACCCTCAGTCTGATTCAGCTTAAGCGTCACACCGTTTCCGACATTCACGCCACCGGTGAACTCCTGTACATTCTTCACCTCAACCGTCGCAGCACTGGTATCGCTTTTGAGATTGAAGGACATACTATACCAACTCGTATACGTTCTATCGAGCGTCAGATTCCCGTCGAGTGTAACGGTCGTATTCCCGATAAGTTCCGTACCGCCCGGATCTGGACTCCATGTCGGTGCAGCAGAAACGGAAACTGGAACGCTCAGACCTAGCACGAGCACGGATAACCATTTTTGAAAGCGCATTATGAACTCCTGTATTTTCTGAAAAAATGAAAACTTGTAGAACAAGTCACATTTAATGATTTTCTTCTCTGAATCTTCTAATATTTCTAATACATTCTTATTTTACACCAACTTTCTGAAAACACAATTGTTTTTTAGTGAAAATTTCCAAAAAATACCCAAAAACTGGAGAAAATACGGAAATTTTTCCTATCAGTCCGGTATTTCCTGCTCCATAAATCGTTATCTAAAAGAAATTAATTCACATTCGTGTTTTTATGGAACAATTCGTACCTGTGGCGGTTTCTGAGCGTTATTCATTTCCTGAATCACGTCAATTGCCGAGAAAACATTATATTTCAGGTACATCATCGCGATAATTAGTAAAAAGAGCATAATTACCCAATAATAAAGATAAGCTGATGGTCGTTTAGGAGGATTCGGCTTTCTGAAATCTTCATAATTTTCAGAGGTTCGTGTATTTTCTCCGTTTTTTTCCTGATTATTCTGGTAATTACTCATTTAATTTCCTCTTGACTTGATGTGGTAAAATGGATATAGTAATGGCTGGTTATTTGATGATGTTTTTTTACTTTATGTTTCCAGTATACACGATTCCCCACATTTTGAAAAGGGGGGGCTGAAATTATGTCTGAAGAAGTGTTTTCCTACCCGGATAATAATTCCTACGCGGCCGAGAAAGTAAAATCTTTTCCGCACGCCCCCGGTGTGTATCTCATGAAGGATGCACATCAGCGTGTCATTTATGTCGGAAAAGCGAAAGATTTACGGAAACGTGCTGGAAGTTACTTCCTTCACGCAGCAGAAATTGATCAGCGGACTAAGTTTCTCGTAAAAGATATACGTGACATCGATTATATTCAGGCGCAGAGTGAAGTCGACGCGATTCTGATGGAAGCACGACTGATTAAAGATATTCAGCCGATGTATAACCGTGACCTAAAAGACGGAAAATCGTTTCCATATCTTCAGATTCGGACCCATGAAGCTTTTCCACGTGTGGAAGCAACGCGTGAGCCGCTCTCAACGGGGGTGAGACTTTATGGACCGTTCATCAGCCCGATACGCGGAGCATTAATTGTCATGCAGAAGGTATTCCGTTTCCGTACGTGTCAGTACGATATCCGCGAGGATGATCCGAAACGGAGGTTTTTCCGTCCGTGTCTTCTGGCGTCCATCGGTCAGTGTACCGCTCCATGCTGTGACCGTGTATCGCGTGAGGATTATCGCCGGCAGATTCACCATCTTCAGCGGTTTCTCGACGGAAAACGTGATGAATTACTTCTGGAAATGCAGGAAGAAATGAAAACAGCCGCAAAAAATCTCAATTTCGAGCAGGCAGCCTCCATCCGTGATCAGATTTCGGCGCTTGAGAAACTGAATGATTGTGGAGACCTAGAACGGAACGTTCAGCCGGAAGTGTTTCAGAGTGACCCGAAACGGGGACTGGTGGGATTACAGAAAGTCCTTCATCTCCCGCAGATTCCACGGATTATCGAGGGAGTGGACATCGCACATCTTCAAGGAGAGGCGACGGTTGCGTCACTCGTCCAGTTTATCGACGGTCTCCCCTTTAAGTCGGGCTATAAACGCTATAAAATTAAGTCGGTTGACGGAATTAACGACTTCGCGTCGATTGGGGAGGTGGTTTACCGTCGGCTAAAACGGATTAAGGATGAAAATGGAACCGTTCCCGACCTGTTCCTGATTGATGGTGGAAAAGGTCAGCTTCACTCCGCAGAAGACGCCGCCGCGCGTGCTGGTGTGAGCGTGAAACTCATCTCTCTCGCGAAACGTGATGAGGAAGTTTTCGTCTCCGGACTGGATGAGCCACTTCATCTTTCTCGCCATGCATGGAGCCTCCGCCTCCTTCAATACGTCCGCGATGAAGCGCACCGTTTCGCACAGCATTATCATCATATCTTACGCAGTCGGCATTTAAAAGAATAAAAAATAAAAACCGTTTTTAAAAACGGTTTTTATT
>JAUNAI010000011.1 GCA_030527705.1 Planctomycetia bacterium
AGAATCCAGCGACTGACGCATCATCTCCATTTCCGGTCCCTGAACCTGCTCGCACACCGGCAGAAGGGACGTCGCCATCTCGCGGACTGTCGCTTTTACGCTTTCGCTATTCGTCTGGTCGGCAGAAGTACGCTGTCCCACGATCGCGACCATCTGAATGCACATCTGGAGGCAATTCGCGTTGAAAAGTTTCTTATCCGTCCCAGTCTTGACGCATTCCAGATACTTCGTCTTGAACGCCTCCACGTCCAGATTATCCGTCATGAGAAGCGGAATCATGTGAATCAGGTCAATCTGCCACGAGGTATATGCCGTCAGGTCCGCGTTGCCGAACTTTTCGACAGCGGCGAGGAATTCCGACAGTTTCTCTTCCGGCAGTCCTTCACGCGTACTGGAGCGCATGATAATTTCCATCTTCTGTGTCACTAACTTTTTCAGATCTTCCAGCTCCGTCCCTTCCGGCGCGGTAAACGTCATCGGCTCCGACATGAACTGAATCTCTTCCAGTCGGGTTTTGAACATGCTTGCCAACTGCGTCGACTGCGGATCCGTCTTGCCTTCCAGACCTTTCAGGAGCGTTTCGCAAATCGGCTTCATTTTCGCGTTATCTTCCGAGAAAACGCTCGCAATCTGCATAATCATCTGGAGTTGCGGTCCATTCAGAGCGTCCGCGCTCGCCGCCTTTTCCACGAACGGCATGAATTCCTTGAATAACTCCTCCAGTTGCTCCGCGCTCGGCGTTTCGGCATTACTGAACATCGCGTTCGCCTTGTCCATCACCTCTTCCGCCGCCATGTCGAGTTCAACTTTCGTCACCATCGCCGGGAAACGTCCCGACTTCACTTCCTCAATCAATTCCGCATATTTCGGCTCGATATTCTTCCGCACTTTATCTGCGCGCATGATGTCCAGCCGAATCTCCAACGCATTGCGGTACTGCTCTTCCGTCGCGTCTTCCGCCTTGCAAATCGTCGTCGTCGCGTCAATCAGAGATGTCTGCAATTTGCCGATAATCTCCGTCACCCACTTCTGCTGTTCCGCGTCCTGCGTCTGCATTAACGGCATGATTACGCTCTGAAATTCCGGTCCGTCAATCGACTTCACATACGCATCCAGTTCCGCCGCCGTCGCGTTTTCAGGAACTTTTACATAAGTTTCCAACTTCTGTTTCAGCGCGTCGATTTCCTCAGCCGACAACTCTTTCTGTGCCTGTTCCGGCATTCCCACACCATGCGGATTCTGTCCCTGCATCATTGCCTGCGGATTCTCAATCATCGCCAACTGCATTTTCAGCTCGCTCAGCAACTGTTTAGAATCCTCATCCGTTTTCGTCTCCAACGCGGAAATCATCGTTTCCAACAGCGGTTTCACCTTCTCTTTATCATCGCTGTAAACCAACGCCAGCGACTGAATCACCTGGAACGGCAACCCACCCAGCGCGTCCGCGTCACAGACCTGTTTCACGAGTGCTTCCACTTCTGGATATACCGTATTTTTCAGCTCTTTCGCCTGTTCCTCCGGCAACTGATTCGCCGTGTTTCCGTAATACGGCTGTAACAGCGGATCGACCTTCTCCAGAATCGTCACCGCATTCACATAACACACCGCCGCGTCCGCGATTTTCGGGAAACGCTCGACTTTCACCTCATTCTGAACCGCGGTGAACCGTTCCTTAATCTGCGCCGGTTTCAGCGCTTCTTCACCCTCTTCCGTCATCAGCGCGAGCTGGAATTTCATCTCCAGCGCCTCTCGGCATTCCGCTTCCGTCGCCGCCTCGGATTTCAGAATTTCGTCTGCCGCAACTCCCATATTTTTCAGAATCGCGTCAAGTTCCTCCTTCACGACCGCTTTCACGTCTTCCTTCCGAATGGAGTTCATTTTCCGGGAAACTTCCTGAAATTCCGGACTTTCCAGCGTTTTCATGTACGTGACATAAGCCGACGGCGTTTTCTCTTCCGGCAGAACCTTAAACGGCGCGTACTGCTCTTTCACCTGTTCCGGCGTGATTTTCTGAATCTCGATGTCCGCCTTCAGCGTCTCAATCTGCTGTGCGAGCATTCCAGAAAGTTGCTTCATGCGCTCATCAGTTTTCGATTCCAGAGCCGTGTTGATTTTCTCAAAAATCGCGACCGCTTTTTCTGGCTGTTCCTCGAAAATCTGTGACAGTCCCAACAGTGCCTGTAACTGAACCTCATTCAGCGCATCCGCCGCAATGACCGCATCTAACTGCGTCATGTACTCCGCATAAAACTCATCCACCTGTTCCGGTTTCGGCGCCTCGCCCTGTAACAGAGCGGCTCCCTTATCGAACAGTTTCCGCGTGTTCAGCGTGCAATCTACCTGTTTCACCAATTCCGGGAAACGACCTTTCGCAACGCGGTCCCGAATGACGTTCATTTCCAGTTCCAGAGCGTCCACCGACGCGGAAGAACCCATTTTTTCGTCCAGCTGAATCTGTAACGCCGCCTGATATTCTTCCAGCGTAGCGTCTTCTGCACCGAGAATCAGGTCCGCCGCCAGTTTTTCATTCTCCAGAATCACTTTCCGTGCGGCAGTGATACCAATCTGCGATGCTTCGTCCTGTGACTGGAGCATCGAAATTAGAACCGCCTGAAATTCCGGGCTTCTCAGCGAATCGAGATACTTTTTCAGCGCAGCAGAACTCTTATCTTCCGGAAACTCCGTGTATTCCCGCAAAGATTCCGGGATAATTTCCGACGCGGCCGCCAACACACTCGCTGGGTCCGTCGCTTGATTGGAGTCCGCTACGATAACCGGAGCCGGGTCCGCACTCGTTGTGTTTTCCGTCGTCGCACCGTCCGCTCTTGCACTCGCGGTTTCCGCACTCTCCAGAGTTTCCGCATTCCGATCCACCGGCGGCTCACAACCCACCAACAACGCAGAAACGGAAAGAGAAAGAAACAGTAATTTCCAGTTAGATTTCATTCTTTATTCCTTTAAATGTTATGTCCTTATATTCTATTTAGAAGCGGGAACATTCAGGGACGGGGACATTCCCGTCCCCTGATTTTACAACGGTCTACATATTCCATCCGTTGGGGATGCAGTTTCCTTTTTTTACAACCACGATTCCATCGACAATCTGACAGTATTCATTTTCCGCGACATTCACGCCTTCGCTCTGCGCCCAGATGTGAACTTCTTCGCCAATTCGACAGTTTTTATCGATAATCGCGTTTTCGATGATACTTCTCCGCCCAATTCCCAACGGGATCGGGTTTCCGTCCTCCGCGTCCCCCTCATGTTCGTAAAAGTCCGCGCCCATGATGATACTGTTGCGAATCACTACATTTTCGCCAATTTGGCAACGCACGCCAATAACCGAGTTCTCAATCACCGCCCCTTTTCCAATTGTACAGCCATCCGCAATCAGCGAGTCGGAAACCGTCGCTCCAGAAATCGTCGTGGAGGGCAAAAAACGGGCATTCGTGTAAATCGGCGCGTCCGGCAGGAACATTTGGAACGGCGGATTCGGTTTCGCCAAACTCAGATTCGCCTCAAAGAATGACCGAATCGTTCCAATATCTTCCCAGTAACCGTCGAAAACGTAGGTATGAACCTTCTTGCTATGAATCAGCGCGGGGAATACTTCCTTACCGAAATCTTTATATTCCGTCTTACTCAGCGCGTGAATCAACATGCTCTTATTAAAGATGTAGATTCCCATACTTGCGAGATACTGCCGGTCACGCGGTTCCACCCCCTGCGAGCGAATCCAGTCAGCGTCCGTGTTGAAACCGTGCAGCTCCTCCATCCCCTTCGGCTTCTCCAGGAAACCTCCGACCTGCCCCGTTTCCGGCTCAATCCGCATAATTCCCAGACCTTTCGTCTGTTCCGCTGTAACCGGCATCGAAGCGATCGTCGCGTCCGCACCCGACTCTTTATGAATCCGCAACATTTCGCGGAAGTCCATCCGATACAACTGGTCACCAGAGAGAATAATGACGTAATCGACGTTATTACTCTCGATATACCGGAGGCTTTTCTTGACCGCGTCGGCCGTCCCCTGATACCAATCTGGATTGTCACGCGTCTGTTCCGCCGCCAGAATTTCGATGAATCCTTGCCGATATGCGTCGAACGAGTACGCTCGGCGAATATGCTTGTGCAGGCTCATGGAGTTAAACTGCGTCAGGACATACACCTTAAGAATGTCGCTGTTAATGCAGTTGGACAGCGGAATATCGATTAAACGATACTTTCCCGCGACGGGGACCGCCGGTTTGGAGCGTACGCTGGTCAACGGATAGAGGCGGGAACCTTGCCCACCACCGAGAATGAGAGCTAAAACCTTATCCATCTGGATTCCTTTTACTTTTTTGCCTGAGCTCAATCCAAAAAACGATTCCGCCGTTTTCAGGTTATGAACCGCGGTATCATTCCATATATATTGAATTTTAACAAATATTTATAATATTGAAAGGGGGCAGGAGGATTTCTGAGCAATTTCGTTAAAAATTTTCGGTGATTCAAGAAAAACACACATCAGCCACACCTTTTAGCCTGAAAATTTCATACGTCCCTGAAAGAGACGTTCATAACAGACAGTGAAACGCTACTCTTCGACCGCGGAACGGTCAAATATATATAGCCGTGGGGTTTTTACCCCCGGAATACGGGAAACCCCTCAAAAACGCCAACCGCGGAGCGGTTGAATCATTCAACCACTACGTGGTCGGCGTGGGTGGGCGATGCCGTTCAACCGTGGTTTTACAACGGCTATTACATGACGCTCCTGCGGAGCTTGGCGTTTCGGCAATGAACCCTAAAACACAATGTGTAAATGATTCCCTCCACAAAAATGTCGGTTTCATCCCGTATTTTACTGCGCTTTAACGTTTTTTACCGTTTCGGGTATGAAATATTCAGGCTAAAAGGGGTGGCTATCAGTTAATCAGCATTTCCTAAAGTATCCTAAATATTTAAAATCCGTGGGATATGAAATATCTTATTAGTGGAGGCTATTTCAACTGCATATTCGTCCGCATGAACTCCCTCGCCCGTGACAGTAACGGTCCCACCGTATTTTCCGGAATTCCCATCGTGGCCGCTATTTCCGCATACGATTTCTGTTCTAGATGATACATCTTCACCACTTTCGCATCCCGTTCCGGTAATCGGGAAATCAGGAACAGAACCTCATCCATATTATCAATATATTCTTCCACACCTTCCGATTCTGCCACGTCGAGCGCCTCAACTTTTTCACTATTTTTCGCCTGTGTCGCCCCGTCCGGAGTAATATATTTCTGCAACAGACTACGCACCACCACACGCCGAGCGATAACCGTCAGATATGTCGCAAAACTGCAATTCCCTCTAAATCGGCGAAGCACAACGAAATTTTCCGACAAAATTACCACAAAAACTTCCTGAACCAAGTCTTCCTGCGTCGCCAGACCCAAGTCCAGACCGCGAGATTTACAGGTGCTGGAAACCACGAACGAAATCAGACCTGCATATCGGTCCACAAATTCATCCCACGCCTGCGCCTGTTTCTGCAAGCAACGTTCAATCAGGTTCCGATCATAATCAGAGAGCGCCATAATTTTCCTCCGGTGCGTCTAATTCACGAAAAACGTGAAAGGACTATCAAATATATTAAAGAACATAAAATACATAAAATATACAGATTCCACTTTAAAATTCAGGAAAGAGCAGTCCTTCCGGTAGTCATTTCAGTAACGCGAAATGATGGTAAAATGGAATTTTATAGTGCGTCGGATATCTAATGTGTCGGGTATAAATAACATCAAAGCAAGCTCATATCGAATCTTGCACAATGTATTCAGCCTCTCCTTCCATTTTATGTTTCTTTACATCTTGATTATACCTTTTCTTTACGGAATATTCAAGCAAAAAAATACCCATTTCCCCAACTTTCTGCCAAAAAAATTGAAAAAAAGAGCGTTTACGTTGACTTTTTCTACTCCGAGCGTCTCAATCGAACTGATTATACGTAAAAAGTGAGAAAAACACATCCGGATCAATTCCCTCCTGCTCGAAGTGAACCGATCCGTCACCGTACAGATAGAAACAACCATTCTGATGAAAACTGTAAACCTCATTATGGTTATTACAGTTAATAAATCTCCGTCCCGTCAGCGAGTGTGAGTAGAAAAACGCATCGACATCCGCCCAAGCCGCACCTGTCACTTTCGCCCCGTCCGGTTCACGATTCGTATACCCGATCGGTCTTCCGCAATCTTCAAAAAACAGAAACGTATTCGACAGTCCGTCCCGCACTTCACCTGCCGTCAGCGCACGTGTGTCAGGCCGCAACATTCCGTACCACAGATTTCTCTTTTTCGCGCTCCCTTCCTTCACGAACAGATTATACACCGCAGGCTGAATCTTCACATTCGCGGCATAATCCGACACATAATCCTCATGCTCCGGCGTGGTCGGACACCGAAAAAGCGCAATATTCGTCTTCCTCACCGTCGAATTCGGTGCTTTATTCCAATCCACATTCAAATCCATCTGAATTGCCACATTTCCCTGCTCCAGATACGGCAAAATCAGCGTCAACACATTATGTTTTCCCGGTTTTAGCGTGTGTGACGGCGGAAACTTCTTGCAATTCGTCTCATGTTGGAGCATTCCCAGACCAATTTGTTTCAGATTATTCGAGCACTGAACTTTCCTCGCCGCCTCACGCGCAGACTGAACTGCCGGCAATAACAGACCTACCAGCATTCCAATAATCGCAATCACCACAAGAAGTTCCACCAGCGTGAACCCACACCGACCGTCTTCCTGTGGCGACTTCATCTCATTCTCTTTCTTTTCCGGTTCCGTCCTCATTTTTCCGCAGATTCCGACATTTTCAGCTCTTCCCAACCGATAAATTCCAGAATCTTTCGCGCCAACAATTCCGACTCTCCCAGCGTTCCAATATCATGCACGCCGGTATTACTTGTCCACAATTCCGTCCGCACACCGCGACTTTTCAGTGCCTCATAATACAACGCGCCCTGCGAGACTGGCACAATCGTATCCATCACACCATGAAACGTCAGCGTTGGTGCCGATTTTCCCGTCACATACGTAATCGGACTGCATTTCAGTGCCATTTCCTTCATTTCCGGCGTCATATCCGCCAGCGTTCTCCCCTTCCTCGGCTTATCACCGAGTGCCAGATAAATGCACTCCACGCCGACATGCCGATCTAGAAGCACACTAAAATCCGTTGGTCCGTAAAAGTTAATCACGACATTCACCTGCGACGATTCTTCCAGATTTTCGCCAACATCAAAAAGCCGAAATTCGTCCGACATGCCGAGCATATTCGACAGATGCCCGCCCGACGACGCGCCGCTGACAGCAATCCGATTCTCATCAATTCCATACTCTTCCGCGTGCGCCCGCAAAAACCGAACTGCGGCTTTTACATCCTCAATCTGAGCTGGAAAAGCGTCCGTCGCCAGACTCCGCGTCGACACGCTCGCCACGGCACAACCGCGTTCCCAGAGTTTCATCATTCCCCAGATTCCGCCATTTCCCGGATTGTCACTGTACCAACACCCGCTATCAATCCAAATCAGCAACGGCGCATTTTCGCGCGTTTTTCCATTTTCGTCGACTGGAAGAGCGATATTCAACAGGATTTTCTTCCCGTTCACCTCTTTATAAATGACATCTCTCTGAACTTTCGCGCTCCACACTTGCGCCCACACGCCGTTTGCGCAGGAACCGGAAAAGAGAACAATCAGAAAAAGTACGACAATTCGGCAGGAAAACGACATGATATACTCTCGCGACAAAAACAAAAAATAAAAACACCTGATCAAGAAGTTTTTGAAAGAGGGGTCTGGGGAGAAAACAATATTCAAAATATTGTCTCTCCACGAACATAAATTCTTTACGGGTAGCTGATTTCTCCCGACAGGGTGAAATTCGGCGTAATGCGTTTATCCTAATCCCCAAAATCCATCAACTTCTAGCATTATTCCTCAACATTTCTCTATTATACAAAACTCCCCCAATTCCGTAAAGGGGGGAGAAACATGTTTTTAAAAGAAATTTCAAAAAACATTCCTGTAACTCTTGACACTCGGAAATTTTTGAATTACAATCATTATAAAATAGAAATACCCAATCAATCAGGAATGCGCCATGTCCGAAACACCCCCCATTTTTGAATACGAAATCCACGACGGTCAAGTCACCATCACACGTTGTATGGACTATGAAAGCGACCTCATCATTCCACGCGAAATTAAGGGGTTTCCCGTCACGGAAATTGCCAAAAGCGCAGTCACCAGTTTCGACGTTTCGACCGTCACCGTTCCAGAAACCATCTTAAAAATCGGCAACAACGCTTTCGGGAACTGTTATTACTTAACCGCTGTTCACGTTTCGCCTCAAAATCCAAACTACGCAGCTCGCGACGGTATTTTATTCAGTAAAGACTATTCCGTTCTTTACTCCTGTCCCCGAACATTTCAGGGTGACTACGTTATTCCCGAAACCGTCCGGAAAATCGATTCCTGGGCGTTTTTTGACTGTCAGAAACTCCAATCCGTCATCATTCCTGAAGGAGTTACCCATCTTCCCGATGCGGTTTTCTATTCCTGTGAAAATTTAACCTCCGTCCGCCTCCCCACCACGTTACAGAGAATTGGAAAATACGTATTCCGCGACTGTGAGGCAATTCAGTCCATTACCATTCCCGAAAAAGTGAAATCCATTTCCCAAAGAGCTTTTTGGGAGTGTGACAGCCTTCAGGCAATCCATGTTTCCCCAAAAAACCGATACTACAAGAGCGTAGATGGCGTTTTATTTAACCGAGACGGTACAATTCTCCAGACCTACCCCGCCGGACGCCCCAATCCGACCTACGCAGTCCCCGTCGGAACTGAAAAAATCCAGAATTTCGCTTTCGAATGGTCCCAGAATCTGACTTCCGTCACGATTCCCGACACGGTCCGAGAAATCGGCTATAAGGCATTCGAGGATTGTAGCGCACTCACCTCCGTCCGCCTTCCCGCCACAATTACGGAAATTAAGTCGTTTACCTTTAATTCATGCAATCAATTAACCTCCATCACGATTCCGCCAAGCGTTACGAAAATTAAAACCGACGCTTTTAGACTGTGTCGCAATTTAACTTCCGTCACAGTTTCCACGCGTGATATTAAGATACATCGATACGCATTTTACGCGTGTAGTGAAGAACTTACAATTAAAACCAGAACAAAAAAACAAAAAAACAAAAACAAGAAGCAAGCGTTCGTAGAACGCGATTAAAAGGGTTTTTGGAAGAGGGTCTGGGAGAAACCTATTTTGCAAAAATGGTTTCTCCCACGGACGTTATCCTGTGACGGGTAGCAAGTTCCTCTGCGGAGCGCAGTGGAATCTTGCGTTGGTGTTTAGCTATTTAACCTTTTTTCGGTGTCGAAAGTGTTTTGGTATGGGGGGAATTTCTAAACACTAACGCCGAATTCTACCCTATCGGGAAGAATCGGCTACCCGTAAAGAATTTACGCTGGTGAGTGGGGAACATTTTTGCAAAATAGTTCCCCCTCACACTCCCCCTCAAAAAACCTCTTAATCGCGTTCTACGAACGCTTGCTTTTTTGGTTTTTTTCTTCCTCTTTTTCTTTTATCCCTTCATATCAAACTGTGTCCTCTGTGCCAATTCGCGGTCCAGAAGGAAAATCGACGGCGTGTCAATCTGCGCGTATCTCATCTGATGAAGAATATTCTCCACCATCGATTCTTCCTCCACCTGCGCGTCGATGAACCGTTTCAGAAGTGACTGAACCGCAAAATCTTTCTGCGCACTCGCTAACGTCGCTAAATCCTGAATCGACATCGTCATCAGTCGCTCATGCTCCAAAACCGCCTCAAAAAGCTCTTGCACGTTCTCCCACTGTCGCGGAGGTGCCTCAATCGTCGCAAGTTGCACCCTCCCCGACCGTTCCAGAATGTGTTTTGCGAGCATTTCCGCATGAACACAATCTTCCATTTTCTGTAGGTTCAGCCAATTTCCAAACCCCGGAAGTCCGTTTTCATAACAGTAATACGACATCGACAGGTACAGATACGCCGAGTAATATTCCCGATGAATCTGCGCATTGAGCGCGTCCAGAATTCCTTTTTCGATTTTCATCACTTACTCCTTTTTTATAAACAAAATTCCAAATTAACAAAATTTCCACTCTAATTTTATTAAAAGAAGCAAAATTTTACCTAAATTTCCAAAAAACAGGATAAATAACTTAAATATTTTAAGAAATTTAGAGAAAAAAGTTGCAATCCACCGTAAAATGTGTTATTATTGTTAAAAACAGCAAAATCATTAAAACAGATAAACATTATCCATTTTAACCATAGAGCAAGGAGTCGCGATATGTTGGTTTTATCACGGAGACCGGATGAAAGTCTCATTATCAACGAGAACATCGAAGTTGTAGTCCTCGGTGTGACAGGGAATAAGGTTTCGCTAGGAATAGTGGCACCATCAGACGTTTCGGTCTACCGAAAAGAATTGGCGAAGCCGAAAAAGAAGAAAAAAGTGACTGTTGCAGGTCCTAAAAAGACTTGGCATGTGCTATCAAAGATACAGCAGATGAATTCCATGATTCGTTAAAATTCCATCATTTTTAGTTTCGGCAAATTGTTGCCACATATCGGCAATTAACTTCCGGCAATTACGGCAACATCGGCAATTTTCCGTTTCAAAGGAATTTTACCATGCAAAAGACAATTATTTTGATTACGATGGTTCTTTTTGGAGCGATACCGACCTTTTTATGGGCAGATTCTCCGGAAGAAAAAGTCGCCCCAATCCGTCCTGGCTGGAAACTCGTTTTCGAGGACACTTTCGACGGTGTTACGAAACTTGATTCAGAAAAATGGTTCGATACCTATCGCTCAGAGCGGCTGGAATATCAGGAATTGCTCAAAAATCCGAACTGGAAATCTAACCAAAAGTTTTCTCAGGCGCATTATGTGATCGAAGATGGCATTCTGAAAATCCGTCTTGATCGTGATTTACCAAAGCGGAAAGATATTTTAAGTACGACTGTTTCCTCTATTCAGACTTCACGATGGACGTACAATCCGCACGATAAAACGTTCGGAACCAACGATAAATTTACCGCGAAATACGGCTGGTTTGAGATTCGTTGCCGAATGCCGAAGGGGAATGGATTGCATAGCGCGTTTTGGCTTCTTCAGAAAGAGGCAGATAAACAAGAAATAAAACTGGACGGTAAGCGTGGAAAAGTCGGTGATGGTGTCGTAGAAATCGATATTTTTGAAATGCTCGGCAGTAAGGTAGACGAGCGTATCAATTATTTTAATGTTCACTTCACAGAAAATGGGCATTATAAGTATCATTTCGATTTCGACTGTTCACAGGAATTCCACACATGGGCACTAAACTGGGAAGAAGGACGTCTGACGTGGTATCTCGACGGCAAAGAAATTTGTGTTTATGAGGGAGAAACACCTAAAAACGAAATGTTAATCCTTCTCGGACTTTACCAGAACTGTGGTTGGACTGGTCCGATGGACCCTGAAATGCCATATCCACGCGATTTTGAAATTGATTATATTCGTGTCTGGCAAAAAGAAACAAATTAAAAAGAAGCCAAGAGCAGAAAATTTTTAAGTTTTTAATCGTATAACGGGGGAGCAATTCGTAAAACACTCCCCCACTTACGAACACGGATTTTCCAAGGGTATCATCTCCTAAAAGATAAAACTTGATATGCTTAGAACTTATAGTTCATCTTCTTCATCTCTTTTATATATCTCTGGATTTAATTTCTCTTCCGATATTTTTTCTTCCTGTATGACTCTTGGTTCTTCAGATTCACGAGGTGATTCACAATATCGATGCAATATATAATTGAGGAAAAAGATAACCAGCATACAATAAGTATACCCAACCAATAACTGAATAAATAACTTATCCTCTCTACTTAGTTTCATTCTGTACCCTACTTTCTGATGGAAAATTAAAGGAAATCCCCCTCTTTCAATTTCAGAAAATTCGACAAGAAATAAAAAAAGGGAGTACGTCTAACGTATCCCGGTACAGAGGTCTGCAACAACCCACAAAAACAGATACGTGACGACTCCCGAAGGAGCCACACGCTCTTGTTTTTGTAAGTGCATAAATACATAGAATCCCCTAACCCTTAAGCTAGGGGTTCACACGCCGAAACGATTTAGATGTTGCAGTTTCTGTACCGTTAAGCGAATTCTGGACAAATAGAGTCCTATGTTCATTTTATTATAATCAGTAAATGAGAAATGTCAAAATGTGGTGAGAAATTTTATGAGAAATATAAAAAAATCCCCCCCAAACAGAAATTAGGATTGATTAAATCACCAGTCGATTACGGATAAAAGCAGGAAAACCACATGCAACGGAAAATTGAAAAGTAATTTAATAAATTCCTAAATACGTTCTCTCCGGTCGTTCCTTGACGGTTCATCCTCCAAACGATAAATGTACGCGTGAATTTCCAGGACCTTTTCCGATTTCTCGCCCTATTCCAAGAATTCTTTCTTTCAACTCGCGGTCATATTTTTCCGCTTCTTCAGCCGTGTTGGCTTTCGAGGGATAAATCTCGTACAGCTGACGGTATTTCGCCGGCGTCACGTTCGGCATGATGACGTTCGCGCCACGCGTTAAGCCATTTCGGTGTCCCTGAGAACGGTCGATGCACGCCAACGCGGTCGTTGCGGGGATGTTCGAGCGTGGGCAGAGCAGTCGGGTTAACGCCACCGTTTTCAGCGTCATTAACTCATCGTTCGTCACAAAATTCGCATTTTGCGACTCGAAAACCGGCTCCATCACACGTAACTGCTGGAGCTGATAATATTCCTGTCCCAGCGGAGTTTCCGGATGTGGTAAGTACGGCCCAACACCAATCATATCAAGATTCAGCGTCCGGAACATTTCGATGTCATTCGCCAGATCGTCCCACGTCTGTCCCGGCACGCCAACCATAACACCACTACCGACTTCATAACCGATTTCTCGCAGAGCACGCAACGCCTCCAGACGCACGTTTAATCCCGGGTGACCAGGGTGTAAACGCTGAAAAAGTTCGGGATTCGACGTCTCAAACCGTAACAGATACCGATTCGCACCAGCCGAGAACCATTCCCGGTACGCCTGAAAATTATTATCCGCACGCTCACCAAGACTCAGCGTAATCGCAATTTTCGAGACCTTCCTAATTTCCTGAATTATCTCCGTTATCCACTCCGTCGGCATGGCAGCCGGTGCCTCACCCGCCTGAAGAACCACACTTCCATACCCCAGTTTTTCTGCCAAGAACACACTTTCCAGAATTTCCTCCAGCGTCATTCGGTATCGCTGAACATTCGCGTTTCGCACACGGATTCCACAGTACGTACACTGTCCCGTACAGATATTCGACACTTCAATCAGCCCACGTAGATGGACTTCATTTCCGACGTTCTTTTCACGTGTTTCGTCCGCTTTTTTCCAGAGCGTCTCCAATTCATCCACGTCCAACGAGCGTAAAAGATGTAAAATCTCTCCGTGTGACAGATTTTCCCAATTCTGAGGCGTTTCGACTTCCATTTTCACTGTTTTTCTCGACTTTTTCGTCTCGGTTCGACTAGATTCTCGATAAAACTAGACTAGATTCTCTTTTCCATCACTTCTTTCGCGAAATGCTCGAAGCTCCGGTCATACGTTGCCTCGCCGTCTTTCGAGAAAAAACAGCCGGGAACCTGACGTTTCGCGAGATGATACCGCACGCAGTCACAACACATACCACGTCGTGAACAGCTGGTGTAAGTACAGGCGCAATTCACGCTATTTTCCGCTTTTTTACATTCCATAACGCATTCCTTTCACATAAAAATTGGATTCTACAGATATTTTTCGTTAAAATTTCCACTCATACTTTCTCAGTATACCCCGAAAACTGTAATTTGTCAAGGAGGGTTAAAGAAAACGTCTCTGGAACGCCCCTCTTGACAAGTGAAAAATTTTTTATGATACTAATATTTTATATCAACTCCACTTGAAATTTCTATTTTCCGTCGTTTCGCATTAGAAAAACGACTACAGCAGAACCGATCTTTCCTGAATTCTCATATAAAATCAGTATAGGAATGTAACCATTATCTCAACTTCAACGCTTTTCGTCCGAGCGTACAGAGTAAAATATCTCCGACCGGGTGAGTGGCGGCGTAGTCGTTCACTTCTGCAAGCGTTAAACTCTCCATTTTCTCCAAAATTTCCTCGTTCCTCCGGACACGCCCAAAATTCACCCAATCGCCAATCATCTCGGTCGCCCATGACTGACACGATTCCTGGGAAGTCAGGAGCGTCATCCGATACCGAGCCTTAAACGCACGAAATTCTTCTTCCGTTATCCCTTCTTCCAGTCGGCGAATTTCCTGAAGAATCACGTCCAGCGTCTGTTGCGCATTTTCCGTCCGGCAACTTGCCGTGCAAAAAACGCCCGCAACGGAGCGAAGCGAGCAACACCGTGCATCCACATCATAACATAAACCCCGTTTTTCACGCACTTCATTAAATAACCGTGAATTCATCCCACCGCTTAACACGCTAATCGGCGCCCACGCTTTCAGGCGGTCCGGGTGCGCGTACGGTAACGTTTCCCACGCCAGTCCAATCTGTGTCTGTGTCGCACGTGACGGTATATGAACCGACTCTCTTTTCGCCACGAATTCCGGCTGCGTCGGCAATTCCCCACGCTCCCAGTCGCCAAACAGCCTTTCAATCTGACATGCTATCTTTTCCCAGTCGAAATTTCCCGTCACCGCCATCACACACCGATTCGGCATCAATAGTTTTTTATGCTGATAAAGAATATCCTCCCAGACGATATTTTCGATTCCCTCGCGGTCTCCGTCTACATTATGTCCCCACGCTTTTCCGTAAAATTGTTCGTCCAGAATCTGTCCCAATTTCCCTTCCGGACTGTCCGCAATCGACGCCATTTCACGTAAAAGAACCTGTCTCCCCGCCTCCATTTCGTCCTGTGGCATACGTGGAAACCGGATTAAATCGGCATATAAATTCAACGTATCTTCCAGATTTTCCTTGAGCATCGCTGCTTGGAATTTTAGATTCGAGGCGGTCAACGTCTCCGTCCGATCAATTCCGATTCGGTCAATCGCCTCCAAAAAACCACGTGCCGACAGATTCCCAGCCCCACGTAACATCATCTCACAGACAAACGCCGCCAGCCCATATTTTCCGACAGGGTCCCATGCGCTTCCAATTCCCGTCGCAATCGACACCGCCGCTGACTGAAATTCCGGCAAAATATCCCCTAAAAGTGTAAAACCATTCGGTAAAACAAGCTGATAATTCATCATATTATTTTCTTATTCAGACTTCTCACCCTCTTCAGTTCCGGGTACATCTGAAATTTCTACCATACCTCGTAACCTATTTCTCAGATTCTGCCGAAATGCTGTATCCTGATAAATTTCCGCATTTTTTACTGCTCCCGTCGCAATAATGGGCAAAAGTCGATTCTCAAGCAACACCGCACAAAACATATCCACCAGCTCACGTGCAGTACACCACAACAGTCCATTCATGGCATGACGCACGACTTCTGGCATCGCGCCTGCCTGATAAACCATCGGAATGGCACCTGCCGCCTGTGCTTCCAGAACCCTCATTCCACATGCGTCCATGCGCTCTGGATACAATTCCTCACTCGACTCATACCCTAAAGCCGACCAGAAAAAAGTCGCCTCACCAAGTAACTTCTGAACCGTCTCTAACCCCGGATTCACCAGAAACTCAATCGGATATCCGTATGCTTTTCTGCGCAATTTCTCTACGAAAGCCATATCTGCTTCCGATTCACCACATGTCCCAGCCACAATCAGTTTCCACTCGGAATCCAGTCCTAATTTCGCTATTTTTTGCTCGTAAAAGTCCTGAAAAATTCCGATTAACACTTCCTGACGCTCATGTTTTTCGGCAGAAAACTCACCGTACGTCATAATTGAATGCGTCTTCTCTCCCACCGTAAATCCCGGTCGGAGTACCTGCGGAAACACCGTCGGCGTCACCTGCCACTTCCGCCAGCACCACTGTTTCGTAAACCGAGATGGGCACAGAATATGCTGATACGACGCCAATCGTCCACGCCAACTGACTCGGTGACGCCGTACTCCAAAAAATCGGCTCAAGTACCCCATCTGCCCCCATTCCGGCAGATCATGTCCATAAAATTCATCAAAAGACATACTTGGAAATTCTGTCCAGTAAATCCCCATTTTCGAATGACAGAAAATAGGCGGACAATTTCCAAAACCCCAGAATATCTCGTATGGCTCGCTGATTTCCCGTCCAAAATCCGCTTCTTCACGTAGACTTTTCCTGAAGTTCGCACTCCCCTGCTCCATTTCCAACGCAGGAACATACCGAAAATCTACACGCGAAAGATTCACACCCAGCCACTTCTGCCATGCTTCCGCATCCAAATTTTCCTCATGATGCACGATTTCCACACGGCAATTCTCCGACAGAATTTCCGCGATTTTCGCCATACTATACGAATTATCAGACGAATTCTGCCCTAATCTGCCTGATTGATAAATTCCAACCGTTTTCACGACACGCCTCAATCCAACTGATAAATGCTATCCGCATCGTTTTCGTGCCGAATTTCATCAACCGGCTCCTTCTTATCCCACCCTGCGTACAACTTGTCGGGTAAATTAATACACCACCCTGGCATATCACTCACACAACGATAAGCATGAACGACTCCCGGTGGTACAATGACTCGTGCAGGATTTTCGACACCGACCTCCACTTTCATTTTCGCGCCAAAAGTCGACGAATCTTTCCGTGCATCCCAAAGATAAAGACGAAACGTGCCAGGACCAATAAAAACGAAAATATCCGTCTGTTCCCTATGTTCATGTGGACCGCGTGCCACACCTGGTAATGTCTCGCTCACATACGACATCGCCGGCCGAATCCCCTCTGGTAACTCGTCATCCCGATAAATTTCAGTCAGCCACCCACGGTGGTCCGTAAAACGTTTTAAGGACGTAATCTCGACGCCCTGAATGGTTATTTCTTCGTTCATAACCCCTCATTATCCACAGTGAAAAAACTCTCGTTATCCACAAACGCAACAAGCATTTTACCACACAATTCAAGCTCATAACCGTTCCCACATAAATCTTATCTTATTAGTGGAAAACTTTTTTTCTCTTTTAATTTTATAACTCAGAACGACGCCATTCCAAAACACGTTTCAGATACGCACAATAATCATTCCGATACCGATTTGCCAGCGTCTCGAATTCCTCCTCGGAAATGAAACCACGTTCCAACGCAATTTCTTCCAGACACGCGACCTTCAGTCCCTGCCGATGGTCAATCGTCTCCATGAAGTTCGACGCCTGCAACAGCGACTCCGGTGTTCCGGTATCCAACCATGCGAAACCACGACTGAAAATCTCTACCTTCAGCTTTTTCCACTCCAGATAAATCCGGTTCACGTCCGTGATTTCCAGCTCACCCCGTGGCGATGGTTTCAGGTCACGCGCAACGTCCAGAACGGTATTATCATAAAAATACAACCCGGTCACCGCATAATTTGAGCGTGGATTCTGTGGTTTTTCCTCAATATGCAACGCATTTCCAGCCGCGTCAAAATCGACCACGCCATACCGTTGCGGGTCACGGACCTGATACGCGAATACCGTCGCGCCCTCTTCCTGATTCGACGCTCGCGCCAACATATTCTGGAATCCCTGTCCATAAAATATGTTATCTCCGAGAATCAGTGCCACGGAATCCTGTCCGACGAAATCCCGTCCCAGAATAAACGCCTGCGCCAACCCTTCCGGTCTCGGCTGAACCACATACGACAGAGAAATTCCCCACTGTGCCCCGTCACCGAGTAACCGCTGGAATGCCGCCTGATCTTCCGGCGTCGTAATCATCAAAATATCCCGAATTCCCGCCAACATCAGCACGGAAAGCGGATAAAAAATCATCGGCTTATCATAAACCGGTAGTAATTGTTTACTGACCGCCTGCGTCATGGGATGTAACCGTGTCCCAGCTCCACCCGCCAAAATGATTCCTTTTTGCGTTTTATTCATGTTTCGGCTCCTTAAGTGTCACGGACAATTTAACCATTTCCCAATCTCTGTCGCTGATACCGTCCCTGAGTAATTGCGTCGCACCACTCGCGGTTTTCCAGATACCAACGCACGGTTTTCTCCATCCCTGCCTCAAATGTCATTGCCGGTTCCCAGCCCAATTCCGTCTTCACTCGGGTAATATCCATCGCGTAACGCCGATCATGTCCCGGACGGTCTTTCACATACGTAATTAGCCCTTCACACGGAGTCACGGGCAACTGAATCCCATACTCCGGCGCGAACCGATCCACCAGCGCGCAAATCGTCTTCACAATATGGATATTCGCCGCCTCGCAGTCTCCACCCAAGTTATACGATTCCCCGCACTTTCCGCGTTCCAGCACGCACCGAATCGCCGTACAGTGGTCCTCCACATACAGCCAGTCACGCACATTCAGCCCATCCCCATACACCGGCAAGGGTTTCCCCTCCAGACAATTCAGAATCATCAGCGGAATCAACTTTTCCGGAAACTGGAAGGGACCATAATTATTCGAGCAATTCGTCGTCACCACTGGCAGTCCGTAAGTGTGAAAATACGCGTTCACGAAGAAATCGCTCGCCGCCTTACTCGCCGAGTACGGAGACCGCGGGTCATATGGAGTGTCTTCCCGAAATTTCCCCGTCTCACCCAGTGAACCATATACTTCATCCGTGGAAACATGCAGAAACCGGAACTTTTTCTGTGCCTCTTCCGTCAATTCCCGGTAATACTTCCGACTTTCCTCCAATAAAACGAAAGTCCCCATCACATTCGTCTGCACGAACACCGCCGGACCATCAATCGACCGATCAACATGCGATTCAGCCGCGAAATGAACGACTTTTTCGACCTGAAATTCTCGGAGAATCCGCGCCACTTCTACCGCGTCGCCGATGTCTCCCTGAACGAAAGTAAACCGTCCTGCCGACACCGTTCCGTCCGTATTTTCAGTATTTTCCGCCAAATCACGAAGTGAATCATAATTTCCCGCGTACGTGAGCTTATCCAGAACCACCACATCGAGCGTTTCCGTCGCCAGCCACTGTCGCACAAAATTGGAACCGATAAATCCGGCTCCACCAGTCACCAAAACCGAACTCATATGCTATACTCCAATCTTAAAGGAAAATTAAAAAGGAAACCAACGGAATTCCGTTAAATTCAGTTCTCACCTAAAACCATGGTATTAAATCTAAGAGATTTATACCCGACGCATTATAAAATTCCATTTTTTCGTCATTTCGCGTTGCTGAAACGACTACCGGAATAGCCATCCTTCCCTAAATTGTCAAGTGGAATCAGTATAATAATTTTCTTTTATTCTCCATATCTTTCTCGAATATTCCCCACACGAAAACGAATATCCTCAAAATTCTGGTCGGAAAAATGTTCATTCAGTTTCTGGATTAATTCCGCTTTCCGAAACATTAGTTCCTGCATAAAAATGGCATCTGAAACGGTAATTTCCAGCCGTCCCCGACGTACGGTATCCACGGACGAATATTCTGCCAGCTCGCCTGCAAATTCTCGCCAAAATGTCTCCAGTTCATCTTCTTCGCGTTTCCGTCCGATTCCAAACTGCGAAACCAACCCGGAAAGAATATCCGACAGAGACGCAGGAACGCTTCCGTCCAACTTCTCCCCTGCTCTCACTGTCCCAAAATTCTCCATTCCGTTTCCAGGAAACGCATTTTTCATCACTTACACTACTCCTGCGACATATCTTCCGCATCTTCTGCAACTTCCTGAGCAGTTTCAACCTTCTTTTTCCGATCCAACTGCATCGGCATCACCAAATAACGATAACCATCACTCGTCTCAAATAATACGCCAGTCCGCTCGTCCACAAAATTCATTTTCACAACAGTGTCTTCACTCACCGTCTTCAGGAATGCAGCAACGTATTCCCCATTCAGTTTCATCGCCATTTCACCTTCTGGATAATCCAGCGCGAAACTCTTTTCCATCTCGCCACGCTCAATATTCAACGCAGAAACGGTCATCTGATTATTTTCCAGCTCCATCACCACTCCCGGTGACGCTTTATCCGTAACGATCGATGCAAGTCGAATCGCCTGCGAGAATAACTGAATCGGCAACTCTACCGACTGTGGATTTCGTAACTGCCCAATCGCCGCACGCCATTCCGGAAAACGTCCTTCCAACAGAGACGCATAATAAAACACATTCTCTGATTGAATCATAAATGTGCTATCCTGTAACACGATCGACACATCAGCATCCCCATGCTGAAGAAGTCGATCCAGAAGCGTTAAGGACCGAACCGTCGCCACCGCCGTTTTTTCAGAAGGATATTCTCCCTGAACCGACGCTTCCACCTGTTGAGCTGCCATACGCCGACCATCCGTTGAAACGAAACTCAACGTATTATCCTTATAATCCATTAAAACGCCGCTAAGCGCAAAACGGCCACTCTCAGAGTCTGTTGCGAAAATCGTACGACGAATTCCCTCTTTAATATATCGCGCTTTCGTCACAATATAATTATTTTCCTCAAAAATAGGCGTCCCTGGAAACTCATCTGGATCTTCCGTCGCAAATACGAAACGACTATCTGCAGAAATCACCGTTTTCGTTCTATCACTCTCAATCGTAACCATTTCTGCACGTGATTCGCGCAATAATGCCATTACACGATCCGCAGGCAACATAATACAACCCGGATCTCCAACTTCTTCACATGGCAGAGTAACCCGAATTCCCATTTCCATATCTGTAGCGAATAGCACAATTTCGTTGTTCACTACTTCCAATTTTACATTTCTCAAAATTGGTTTTGGCGACTGCGATTTCACTGCATTTTGCGCTAAAGCAAATGAATTGGCAAGGGTTTCACGATTACAAGTAATTTTCATGAATTAGGCTCCTCAAAAAAATAAAACCAAAATTTCTTTCGGTTATCATTATACCCCAACTTTTAATTTATGCAAGTCAAATTTTCATGAAAATAAAAGAAAGACGAAAAAATCACAGCAAATACAAAAAAAATTGAGAAATGAAAAAAATAAAGAAACAAAACAACGTTTAGAAAATATTCTAAATAGATTTTTTTCTAAACGTTGTGTATTGAGTGATAGATCATATTGGTTGCAAGCCTCCCAATACCCCTCGTTGTCATATTAAATAATAATTATAACTAAGTAATATTTATTCAATGGACTTCAGGGAGAAATTTGTCTCTGTAAGGGGATTAAAGGACTGTGTGTCATGTAAGTATCGGTATTAATAAATTAATTTAGAAATATTTAATAATATTAGCAAAATAGACTGATTGTGGAAAACTTTTTGTGGATAATTTTAGATGTCCTAGAATATGCGAAGTTTTCTGAGGTATAATGGCTGGGTTATGAACGTAGAAAAAATGTGATTTAGATGTGATGATTCTGTTGTGAAAAAAGTGACATGTTACAAGACAGGAAGAATGTTGTCTTGCCTGTCATGAAACTGTGACTTATCCACAATGAAAACACAATTTGTTGAAAAAAAGAAACATCTTTTCCACAAAGGAAATTTGAAATTAATGCAACTTTTTCATCTCGGCATGAAGGTCAATTCCTAGACCGTCACAACGGACTTCAAGTGACTTGCCGAAATAAACCCAGCGGTTTTTAGGCTTGCCCATTGCGTAGTGGAATGCAGAAAGAACCAGCGATTCTGGAAGTATGCCACGTGTGACGAGCGTGAAACAGTCGTCGACGAATTCTTTAGACGCATCCGTCGGGCACTGTAATGCAGCTTTCATCTGGTCGGCAGATAACTGAATATACTGCGCCTGTGTGGTCGGCATAAATGCGGGAATGTCCGCGATTCCGCTACCGAGGAGAATGAGTGACGATAAAATAATGATTTTAGGGAATTTGGCGGTCATGATTGGTTGAAAGTTCAGGAATTTTGAAAAATTTTTAATGTCTGGGTAGACTTTTTTTATTCTATCGGATATAATAACAGAAATCGTCTTGAGTTGCAAGACCAAATTTGTGATTCAGACAAAAAAATGTTAGGAGGTAATGTATTTTGAGCCAGGTAAATCGACTATATTTCCGTAATTGGTGTGGAGTGAGCTTTTTCGGCGCAACGATTTTGCTTGCGGTTTCTGTGTTTGCGGAAAATGGGACGGGAATTAACGAAACGCAGAATTATTATGTACCGTGGTTGGAAATGCTTGATAGTGATTCCAGTCAGCGTCGTTCTGTAGCTTGGAATCAATTGTCTAATGAGATTGGCTCGTTGAAAGTTTCTCAGGAGTTGGAAAAATCAACTAAATTATTATATGCAGTACGGGAAAGGTTGCGGAAGCCGGAAATTTCGTATGAAGCGCAGTATCAATTGGGGGTGTTGGAGCAGAGGATTTTGAGTCAGATGGAAGCCAGCGACGTGGAGAAATTGATGACGTCGGTGGAAATCGTGGCGAGTAATGAGTTGGATAAGTTGGCTTGTTGGCAAGAGTTGTTTTCGGACATACCAACACGACGGAGTTGGGCTCAGAGGGAAATAGAGAACCGGATTGCGAGTGGGCAGGATGTCGATGTTGTGATGCGAATTCTGCGTGAAATTGTTGTGGAAAACGAAATCTCAGGAGAAGAACGTCAATGTGTCTGGAAATTGGAAAAAAAAGCACGAAGTCGATGGCTGAAATGTGGAAAAGCCTCAGAAAGTGATTGTGGATATTCGGAGGTTCAGATTCGGGAATGGATTGACTTTCTTGCGAGTGTGAATTTACCGGAAGACCGACTTGTGCCGTGGATTGCGCTTGACGATCGGGTGAAGAATCAGTTCTCGGTCTCGCAGTATGAGGATCCTTTTGGGGGAGATGGGTTGCCATTTTTAGACTTACGGCAGGAAAAAGCGCGAATGGATGGACTGAAAGTTTGGCTGTTAATGCAGAAACTGGAAGATGCGCTGATTAGTCGAGAGTCTGCGACGGAAACATTGAAGTATTTAAACAGAAAATTGGCTTCCGAAACGGTAACGCCGACTGGGACGATTTTACTGGAGCGGTTGGTGTTTCTGACTCAGCCCTGTATGGCGGCTGAATACTGGATTAATGGAGCGATGCATCGGTCGCAGATTCTACAGATAGGAATTCCACAGGAGACAAGTGTCGGGACCTCGTTTTTTGATGAGTATAATGAGCAGACCGTTCACTGTGCATCAGGGACGAATCTTGTACCAGGAGATTATCCGTGGGGAGTCGCAGTGGCGCATCCGAATCAGCCTTTGGCGTTTTTTCATCTGGAAATGCTTGATACGCCGGAGAAAAAGTTGTTGTATTCGGAATTGATGACGCAGAATAAAGAGGAACGGTGGGAGAAGGTTACGCGGAATACATTGGAGTATCTGGAAAAAGCGTGTCAGACGCGGAAGGAAACGAGTAATTTACTACGTTTTACAGATATACAGCTTTTGGAGTTGTTGAAACCACAAGAAATGTCGCGGTCTGTAGCATGTTGGTTAAAGGAATGGCCAAATAAGAAAGATTGGGTGGAGGAAAAGTCACAGAATACGTTTGTGGATACTCTGAAATTGAGTGTTACGAGAAAGCAGTCGCACCACGCATGTCTGTGTGTAATATTAGGGAAAAAAGGTATGCGGGAAGCAATTCCGGGAGTGATGGAGATTCTAAAGAAAGAGCCACTTTGGTGGGAGGAGGAGTTTTTGAGGTTTCGTGTAGATTTTTATGCTGCTTTGGCGATGACTGCGCGAGATCCGTGGGACGGGGATGAGGCGTGGTTAAAATCACTCTTGGTACAGGACATAAAACAAGATATCGTGTTGGAGGAACGGCAGACATTAGAGGATAGTGATTCTCCTATGCGGGCAGTGATGGGAAGTAATCCGATGATTCCAGCTGGAAATCGGAAAAACGATGTGCCAGTAGTGGATTTGCCGACGGTGGCTGCGACAGCTGCGGGAATTCTTCTACTTCGGCGTCGTGAGTCTGTGGAGGGGCTGGAAGAGATGAGAGTATCGTGGAATTGTGCGAAAGAGTTGCGAGTTTTTCGTTTTAAGGATGGGGTGTCCAGGAAGAAAATCTGTGAGAAACTGATGGAGGAATGAGAGGGGAGATAAAATGTCGGTTGGTATGTTTTCGTATCGTAAAAATAGGGAGATAATTGAGTATGTGAAAATTTTTATTTCGTTACATTTTTATTTGGTCTCGTAATTTGCGGTGTAAAATGCACTTTTTAGTAAAATTTCATGTTTTTACGTTTTTTCTTTAGATTTTGATGGGTGTTTTATGCCGTATTTTGTGGGATGAAACGTGATTTTATCTTGAAAATAAAATTTGATGATGAATTTCTGGTCTTTTTTAAAATTGGAATGGTGTTTTCTTTCGTAAAATACGGGAAGAAATCGTAATTTTGAAAAACGTATTTATTCATAGACTGGTTGTCTTTTTTAAAAAAAGTAAAAAAATTTTTCAAGAAATTTCATGATTTTTTATTGTTTTTGGAGGTTTTTTAGTGATTTTTGGATAAAATGGCTTCAATTTTGAAGATGAGAGTAAGTGTTCTGATTTTAATGTAAATCATACAATTATTAGCATATTCGACTTATTCAGTGCTTCCCTAAGTTGTAGCTGATTAAGTTATACTGGGTGCACGGACGTCTCATCCGCAGAAAATAGTAAACTTTTTGAAGCCCAATGATAATACATTGCGTGATTTGGGAAAGATTTGTTCCCTGAAAATTGCCATTTTTATACACGATTTCGGACGAGGCGTCTGTGTACCCAGTTAATCATTGCTTCCTTAAGAGAAAAGAATTCGAGTATTTGGTGTACTGTCGTTGAATATAAACATAAAAAATCTCCCGGATAGCTGAAATCCCAGGGGGGCAGTGGATTTGAAAGCTATTCCGGGAGCGATTGGACGGATTGTAAATAATATACTGCTGATTCTACTTCAACATTCCACATTGGGATGTCCTTTCAGTAACCATTTCAGTAACATGAAATGACAGAGAATCGGAATTTTACAGTATATCGGAAATAAAAGTTTTTCGGATATTTGAAAATTCTTTTATTTTTTGAGGAGTATTTTCTCCTTGATTGAATAAGAGGAATTTAGCGTTTTTTGGTGATTATGTCAAGTGCAAAATCGAGAATTCTGAAAAATTTTTAGAAGTTTTTGGGGTAGACCCTTGAAATATTCTCGAAAATTGGGTATAAATAAAGGAATATGGAAGTAGGTTGCCCTTTTTTGTTGGACTTGTTTATTTTTTTAGTATTTTCGCCTGCTTCCGATTTATACCAACTCCACTTGAAAATTTAGGGAAGGGCGGTCCTTTCGGCAGTCGTTTCTGAAACGTGAAACGGCGGAGAAACGAAATTTTATAGTGTGTCGGGTATAGAAAGCTGTAACCTTATGACTGCTGTTTTAGTTTTAACGATTTACGAAAAGAATGGTCTGAAAAAGCATGTTCCTCTGGAGAAAGGGGAATATATTATCGGGCGAGATAGTACGTGTACCGTGTATCTTGCGGATACGGAGGTTTCTCGACGTCATGCACAGTTACTCGTGGAAACGTGTAATCGTGATGATGGAGATACTGGAAATACAGGCGGTATTCAATTGAATTTAATGGATCTGGGAAGCCTAAACGGAACATTTATAAATGGACATCAGGTAAAAAATTATCTCTTGCAGGTCGGGGACAGAATTCAGATAGGCGGTACGTTACTAGTTGTAGAGGTACTTGAGTCGGCAAAAATCGATGAAAAAGAGGAGTTTCGCGAAAAAAATGTAAGTAATCACGCAAGAAGACGAAATTTTAAGAATTACAATCCGAATTATTCTGCATTGGTTCAGGAAAATGAAAAAAGTGCATCTGTTTTGGAGGTGATGCCTGATAGTTTAATGGGGACGGACCAATTTTCTCAGTCTGGAATAGGTATTGATTCGGTAGATATCACGAATGTTTCGTCGAATGACCAGATTTTAAGAAGAATTTCCCATACAGAAGGAAGAAATTTACTTTCAGATTCTCAGAATAATCCGCAAAAATCGGAATGGCAGTGGGCATTTCGTGCACAAGATTTCTTGCAGTTACTCTATGAAATGACACTTTCCAGTAGCCGTTGTACGGACATCGGACGACTTTCGACAGAAATTCTTGATATGATTTTCCAGCTTCTTGAGCCTGATCGAGGATGTATTCTGCTTTTTGATATGAGTACGAATCGGTTAATCCCACGCGCGAAAAAAATACGGGAAAAGTTCCAGAAGCAGAAGATGATTATCAGTAAAACGATTCTGGATTATGTTTTGGAACACCGTGAAGGAGTTTTGACAAGCAACGCGCAGAATGATACACGTTGGGAAGAAGCGAATAGCGTGGTGACTGTGGGAATTCATGAAGCGATTTGTGTACCACTTCAGGGACGTTATGGAATTTTGGGGGCGATTTATCTCGATACATTTTCTCATGCGGACCGAATTACACGGACGGAAACGCCACGTTTTAATGATGAATGCCTGAAGTTGATGATCACGATTGCGCATCATATTGCGTTGGCGGTAGAAGATACACGTTATTATCGTGGAATGTTACAGGCGGAACGGCTTGCCGCGATTGGTCAGACGGTAACGACGCTTTCTCACCATATTAAAAATATCTTGCAGGGAATTCAGGGGGGAAGTTTTCTGATTCGTAGTGGGTTGGAGGCTCATAATGAAGAATTTGTCTCGAAAGGTTGGAAAATTGTAGAGCGGAATCAGTCACGTATATCGGCACTGATTATGGACATGTTAACGTTCAGTAAGGAAAGGAAACCTGAATTAGTATTGACGAATGTAAATCGTGTCGTGAGTGAAGTGGTGGAACTGATGACGGAGCGTGCGATCAAGGCGAATATTTCTCTTGTTTGGACGCCGGATGGAGAAGTGCCGAATTCGTTAGTGGACCCAGAAGCGATTAATCATGCGGTTTTGAATCTTGTCACGAATGCTATTGATGCCGTCGTTGAAATGCAGGAGGAACGGAAGAGAAAATATGAAGACCCGATGCAGACGATACGGATGGACTCGGAAGAATCTTTCGGTGAAAATGTGGATTCAGATGTGGAAAACTCTGATGAACACTCTGTGGAAAACCAGTCAGAAAGCGTTGTGGAAAACTCTGCGTCCAGGAATGATTTAGAGTCGATTTTTGCGGATGGAAGTCATATTTTCAGTGAATTGGAAGATGTGGATGAAATAGCGGATCATGATGGGGATACTGGAGGGAGTGGAATTAATTTGCCGAGTGGGCAGATTGATGTTTTGACGCTGTATGATTCGGAAAAAAATCTGATTCGGATTTTCGTGAAGGATACGGGGCCTGGTCTGACGAAAGAACAGGTGGCAACTATTTTCCGACCGTTTGAGTCGTCGAAAGGAAACCGTGGAACGGGACTTGGATTACCGGTGTGTAAGAAAATCGTGCGTGAACACGGTGGTACGATTCATGTGGAACAGCGTTCGCCACATGGTTGTCGATTTATCATAACGTTGCCGGTCGTGCAGGATTTAAACTGACGGACTGACGGCGTAATTCTTCTCAATTTTTATCATTTCCGACGATTTCGTGACCGTAAAACCGCGAAATTGTCGGAAATCTTTTTTGTGTGACGTTCTTGTAATTGTTGGGGAATGAAATTTGAAATTTTTCTGAAAAAAGTTTTTTCCACCTCTTGACAAATGAATATTGCTCCTATAAAATAAAAATAGTGACGGAAATCGTTAAGAAAAATTTTTTCTCGATTTTTGTTATTGGGTTTTCAATTTCCATTTTTCCAAAAGGAGAAACGTCATGAATGCGATTTTGAATTGTGTGAAAAATTGGGGGACTGGAAACAAAATATCTTCACGGAGGGGGGGGAATCCTCGAAATAAAGTTTGCAAGATGGAATTTTTGGAAGAGAGAAACCTGTTAAGTGCCATACCGTTACACCTAAATACAGAAATCGCCGAGTCCACCTATTCTTCGGAGTATTATGCAGAAGAAATTCGTGCGGATTACTCCATTTCCGGGCTTGAAGATTCTGTCGTAATGCAAACGTCGGATGACCCCGATCCAATTCCAACTGTGCAATTTGTTTGGGATGGAACCGTTAATTCGTGTACTGAAGGGGAATCGGTAACTCTCACGTTAACACGGGATATAACGATTGAATCATTGACTGTTTATTATTGTCAGGACTATACCTATGGTCCTAATGTTGCGGAAGCGCAGGATGTTATCAATCCGGGAACATTTGAAACGCCACGTAGTGTAACTTTTGCGGCGGGACAATCGACGACAACAATTACAATTCAAACGGTTGATGATAATTATGTTGAAGCCAATTGGGAATGTTATTATGTAAGACTCGTATCTGATATGGATTACACAGACTATCCAGATTACTATACAGGCACTAATTATCTACAGAATGTGCACGTTATTGACAATGATGCGTGGATAATTTCTGTTTCACAGGTTGGAAATTCAATCATTGAATCAGCCAGTATTGGTGGCGACAAATATGAAGGTTATACGACATGGGATTCCGATACGACGTACCCCAAATTTGTTCTGACAAGAACGGGAATGGTAGACCCAGATGATGACTATCAGGTTTCCTGTTCTGTAAATATAAGTGTTTCTTCGCAATATGACGACATGCAGTGGGGCGGTAATAATTACACATTGCATATAAAGAATGAAGATGGAGAATATGAAAGCGGATTGAATACGAGTTATCCGATTTCTTGGTGGTGGGAAGATAGTAATACGATGGAAATTTATCTGAATCCCTATGTTGGACCGGAAGAAGCGGATCAAACGGTAACGCTTACAATAAATCCATCAGATGATTATTATGCAACGAGCGGTTTACAAAATTACGTTGTTGGCACGAATTCCAGTGCTCAAATTCGGATTATCAATGATGAAAAACCCGAAATTGATACGGCTTCTTATGGCGTAACCACGACATTGGCGGAGATTTTTCACGACGCCAATGATGATGACGAAGAAATAATTATCAATCTGGAAGACTACTTTGACGACGAAGAAACGCCGAATGATTTAACATATTCGGTTTCTTTTTGGTCAAGTTATAATGTAATTGATACAGAACGAACAGTTATCGATTCGGATAATAAATTGCATATTTATTTTCAGGACGGTGAATGGAGTTCCGTCGGTTATAACGAAATTCACATAACGGCGACCGACCCTGCCAACCAGACTGTAACGTGGATTATTAACGTTTATAGTGACCGTGTAAATGGATATTCTATTCAGGAAAAATCTCATGAAATGGGATATTGGGATTGGGTTGACGATTCTGGTACGGATTGGGCTTTGTTATGGAAGGAGAATGCGTATAAACTAAAGCCAAATTTGCAGAATTATAGTACATCAAATGTAATCTCTGTAGATTGGGAATACACGTCATGGAGTAATCGTGGCGCTGGTTCTGGTGAGAGTATCGGCACAACTACATGGGATACGGTTCAAAATCAGTGGGAATATTTTGAAAATGGCTTAACATGGTCATTTCCCAATACCGGAACCTTAAATGAAATTGCATTACTTCCCACAGTAACGCTTGCTTCTACTCAGCCTACGCTTTTTACCCATTCCGCAACGCTTGAAATGGATTGGGGAACTTCACCGAACCTTCTTGTGGCGTCTGGAACAGCTCCGCGTATTGGCGTCACCGGTATTCAGAGCGTTGAATGGGAAGCGATTACAGGAAACGCGGAACTTTCCAATAATCCAACTAGTAGTATTGGAGGAAAACGTATTTTCCCAGAAAAGGATTTAAGTGGAACTTTGCAGAATAAGGTAAATGTAAAAGTTACTTTGGAAAAAGATATTCCCACAGGAATGACAGGGAATGTTTATTTGGCATTTTTCGACCCGATGAATCAATGTTTTGATTCGAGAGGTGCTAAAGTTGGGGTGATTGGCGATTGGATGAATGGAAGAAATGATAATCATGGTTCGGGATTTTTGGAATCAACTACATTAATGTTTACAAGTACCGATAATAGGGTAAAACGGAGCGCATTTACAATTAGTAGTGCTTATGCTGGCGATAATTATATTGTTGTTGCTCTACCCTCTTCAACTGTTGCACAGGATACTTTTATTTATGCCAATACAACAGACGGCACCAATGATTATAAAACAATAATGAGGCGAATTGAAAATGGCAACGAAGAACTTGACGACGCGCATCAAACCGAGTTGCTCACCGTTTGGAGGACGTTATGGTTAGAGGTGGAAAGAATTTATGATACTATTGGTGCCCAACTTGCTCCTGATTTAGATTTAACCAGTTCTTCTTATTCTTGGGCAGTAACCGAGATGAGGTATGCATGTATTGAAATAAAAATATGTTCATGTAATGATGAAGATGGTTGGAAAGTTAATATGCCTGGTAATAAGGCTGAATTATCGACTAATTATGAGGAAACCTATAATACAACAACGCTTAGAAATTATCCTAATTCAGAGGATTTTTGGGTTGTTCAAACGATTATGGGATTTAGTTGTAGCCTTAGTGGAGGCGACTACTACGTCAATGGGCAAGCGTATATGAATTCAGTAATACTTTTTACAAATGAATTTACTGGAGTAGGTTGGAAGAAGGGCGGAAAAGTTTTGCTTCATGAACTAGGACATGCCTTTAGTTTGCCAGATAATGAAGAAGATAATAATTCATTGATGTTTTCAGGTATGGTGACTGATGAAAATGGTACTGTTCGAACATGGAACTATATTGATGCTTACCTTACCAATGATTATATTCGAGTAATTCAGAGTAAGAATAAACCCATTTTAGTTGTAAGGAGTAATGAAAATGAATAAATATTTGAAATTTTTTATAATATTGATTTGTCTATTATATGGCTTAGGGGATTGGAGTGGAATTTCCGTTGCCGTTGCACAGCATGAAAAGTCGGAACCGTGGGTAATGCAGTATGCGGATGGTTCTGGGGTGTTGTCGTTTTCGCAGGTGGCGCAGTTTCCAAAAAAGATAACGTTTCCTGAAGATTCAGAAAATTATGGTTACGAATTTTATACGGAAGTTGTAGGAGATATGTTTCGGGTTTCTTGTCCAATTGACGAGAAAGTTTGTTGGTATGTTGAGATTTATCCCATCAAGCCGAAAGAGGGAGATTGTGTGTATGGAGTCTGTTATCTAAAAAATATTTCAGATACTCCGATATATAATGTTTGGGCACCGGATGGTTGTTATATGAACTTTGCCAAGCGTCAGCGACAAGTGCGACCTATGTATCAAAAAATAAATGATCAGGAATGTCTACTTCCTGGACAGAAGGCGATGTTGGCATCTCTGATGTCTGCGACCATTTATCACAGAAGAAGGTTTAAGGATATGCCGTATAGAAAAAATGCTCAATTTGGGTGGTTTATGCTTCCCCACAGAAATCTGTATAGTGGTTCTACGGCGAAAACACTAAGAGTTTCCAGACCATTCGTTTTTGAATTTAGTGCGTTTACGTCACGACCGGTAGAAGAAGAGGAACATTTGGACGAGTGGTGGTTTTTTCAGATAGATAAAATAATAGAGGGAAATAAATGGGTTCCTATTCCTTCGGAGTGGAATCCAGAACCGATTGGCGACGATGTGTATGATTTTTATCTAAGCGATCCATTTATCGGTGCGGACGAGACGTTGCTCGAAGAACCCTCGACGGCGCGAGATGAGATGAAATTGACGCGTTTGATTTTGGAATATGCGAAAGGAGAAGGAACTCTGGATTCAGTCACGGATTTCGTTTCGTCGCGTCCGTTTCCACAGAAAATGCTGATGACGGACCGCCTGCGTCTCGATGTGGATTTTAAAAAATACCCTAAAGCGTGGATAAACTGGAGTCCATGTCAACCTTCCGACCTCCCAGAATCGTGGCGCGAACGGTTACTGACGCTTGAGGAAAAACTCCGCGAAATACGCAAAAACGCGCTGGCGGAATAAATAATGGTTGTAAATGTTTGTTTTTTGCCAGAAAAGGAGGGATTTTCTGATGAAAATACGTGTTATTCTGACATTGGTTTTTCTCCTTTTTTGGGGGAATGTGAAAGCGGTAGAGGTACGTTCTTCTGGACCGTGGAGTGCGGAAAAAACAGTGACTTTCACGGTCTGTGAGCCGGAAAAAGTAAATGTTCGGCTGGAAAATAACACGCTCATTCAGACACTTCCCTCCTCGTCGCAATCGTCGGGAATTGTAAAACGGATTGAGATTTTTCCGGTGGTAAAACCTGTGAATGATATGGTTTACTGCGTAGTTTATCTGGAAAATATCTCCGATGAAACGGTTCCAGACGTGCCGAACGGGTGGGCGGGAATGTTGCCTAGAGGCGGATGGTTTATGGAATTAACACCGGAACGGAAACTATTGCCGACGAAATCATTATCTCCGGGAGAGAAACGGATTTTGTATTTTAGGATTCTGCATGAAAAACATGCGTCTGGAGCGTGGGAGTCTCCGCAACCGTTATTGCCGAATGAAAAAGAAGGGAAAGAGAATTTTGAGAAATGTGTACACTTGAAAAACCGATATGAAGACCGGAGTGAGACGCCACTATTGCTGAAGTGGTATGCGTGTAATTCGCAGGAAATTCCGCCTGGCGACGCGGCTTATGGTTTTTATGTCTGTGACCCAAGCGTCGGCGCGGATGAAAATAAATTGCAGAAACCCTCGACCGTCCGGGACGAAATTCAGTTGACGCGACTGATTTTTGAGTATCTTCATGCTGAGGAGGGGGAAGATGTGGGAAATGCGTGCGACGCGGTTACGGATTTTGTTCGTGAACGTCCATTTCCACAGAAAATTGCCATGACGCACCGACTTTTCCGTCTTGAGCCGACGGTGTTTGAGGCATCTTCGGACGCGCGAGCTAATTGGGAAGCTCGGAATGGTTACTATCCTCCTGACCTCCCAGAATCGTGGCGCGAACGGTTACTGACGCTTGAGGAAAAACTCCGCGAAATACGCAAAAACGCGCTGGCGGAATAAATAATGGTTGTGAATGTTTGTTTTTTGCCAGAAAAGGAGGGATTTTCTGATGAAAATGGTACTGTTCGAACATGGAACTATATTGATGCTTACCTTACCAATGATTATATTCGAGTAATTCAGAGTAAGAATAACCCAATTTTAGTTGTAAGGAGGTGAATATGAATACGGGAAGATTTTTGTTATTGAGCCTTTTACTAGGTTGGTTTTGTTTGGGAGATGCGGGAAATATTTTACAGGCACAGGGGGAAAGTGATTTAATCTCGGCGCATTGGATGCGAAAACACAATGGTTTTTATGCGGTTTGGTTGCCGAATTCACTGGCGAACCGATTTCCTAAAACGGTTCCTTTTCCTCATGATCATGAGTTGTATGGTTTAAAACTGCATACGAAAGTTATCGGAAATACCCTTGAAATAAGCGTTCCACTGGACGAAAGAGTGTGTATGTATACCGAAATATATCCCCTGAAACCGAAAATTGGTGATTGTTGGTATTCTGTGTGTTATATCAAAAACATTTCCGATTCGCCTATTCAGAATGTTTATACTCCTGATTTTAGTCAGATGATGATGAATAACCATAAACGGAACTTGCGGGGTGTACGGGGAGGAATATTTCGGAGACGTTTTAGCGAGTTACCAGCGGGAGGTAAAGCGTTGTTATACTCTCGTATGCAGAGCGTTATTTATCCTAAAGGAACGAAGGAGGCGTTAAATTTACTACCTTTTATGGGAATTTGCGAACAGGAGAATTACGTAATTGGTAGAACTTTTAACTCGTGGATTTTGTGTCCGCAGAAAGAGAAATACACGGGTCCCAGACCTTATGTTGACATATCGGCTTGCGTCGAATTTGACGCCTATACTCCGCGACCAGAAGCTGAAACGGTGAATTTAGTTCAGTGGTTAGAATTCATTGGACCGGACAAGGGGCAATTCCAGGTGATTCCAAGTGACGAGAATCCAGAACCGGTTGGTGACGATGTGTATGATTTTTATCTGAGCGATCCATTTATCGGTGCGGACGAGACGTTGCTCGAAGAACCCTCGACAGCGCGAGATGAGATGAAATTGACGCGTTTGATTTTGGAATATGCGAAAGGAGAAG
>JAUNAI010000153.1 GCA_030527705.1 Planctomycetia bacterium
AAATCGTGAGAAATCGTGAGAAATGTATGTGAAACACGTGAAGGAATACGTGTTGGCATCACTAAAAATAGAGATATTTTGCGGTACGTTGGGAAGAAAATCATTTTATACTTTGATTCCACTTGAAAATTCTCTCGAAGGGTGGTCCTTTTGGTAATTGTTTCCGGAACGTGAAACGACGAAAAACGGATTTTTATAGTGTGTCGTGTATGGAATGTTTCTGCCCTACGTTTTATTGTGAGTTTTAGAGTGTTGGACATTTACAGACAGTTTCTTGTATATCAACAGTTCCAGAAACTGCCTTAAGCTCAACGTAAATCATACAATTTTACAGGGATTTTTCAAAATAGTGAAATTTTCCTGAAAAAAATAAAAATAATCCGGGGGTTTTAGTTGAAATTCCTTCCGGATTGTGTTATAATTAAAGAAACGAAGAATCAAGAAAGAATGAAAGAATTGCCGGAATGTCGGTATAGGGAATGTCGGTCTTCCCATGTCCTTCCGTATTTCACGGCGACACCTTCCTTGTGTGGGGAGGCTTTTCCACCAGTCATGACTCATTAACCACGGACTTGTATTACGGAATTGTATTATGGCAGATTTTTTTATACGTGAGAATCCCCTGCTGAATTCCTCTCCCAATAACGAAAAATGGGAGAGAGAGCCAGTCTATGCTCCCAATACGGTTCCAGAGTCCGAAACTCCGGTCATGTTGGATTATGGTGAATTTGGTTTTCCGGATGAGCAAGTTGTGCGCGAGTGGACCTTTTTAGGGTGTATTACGGCTATTTTCTGTACTCTTGCGGTCTGTCTTGGACTCGGTATTCTTGGTTATACTATTTATAATATGTACTCTGAACAGAATTCAGGTTCTGAGGATACGGGTACATTCATTGTGACGAATACTGCCCAGAGTTTTCGACGTGCGGAAGTGAAAGCGTTTTCCGTTGACTGTCAGTGGAATTATCCGAGCGCGATTGCGATTACTCCGGAAGGACGTTATCTGATTACTTCCGGTGGTCCACGAACACGTTCAGAAGAGGAACTTTCGCGGTCTGGTAATTCTATGGAAACTGAAAGTCAGATGGAATTGGCGGGAGATGGTAATTTCGACGAGATTGACACGCCGATGCGCCAGATTTCTTATGACAGTCAGCCTCCGCAAGCGCCAGCATCGTCATATATGGACTTTTTTAATTTGGGGAAAAACGGAAAACGTTTAATTGATTCCTACCAGCAGAATCAGGATGATATGGCAGATGAGCTGGACGCAGAGACGGAAGAAGATAATATTAATTATCTCGAACTTCTTTCCGACACGTCGTCTGATTCGGGTCTTCCGGATTTGGCGGATTTACACAAGGATCCTAACTCAGAAACGAATGTCTGGAAAAAAACGCGTCCCAGTGTCGAGAGTTACCCTATGGCGTTCTGGTCAGTAGAAACGATGCATCCGGTGGCGGTGTACTGGAATCATGAGTTCCCGATTGTGTCGATTGCGGTTTCTCCGGACGGAACGAAAGTTGTCTCGGTCGATAATGGTGGAAACGCGATTTTGTGGAGTCTGGATAATCTGCCGGGCGAGAACGGGCTGGAAACGCCGACTTGGCATTTCGTGAATAAAATGACTCCGAATATGCGTGTGCGTCAGCGAATGGGGCGAGTGCATACACTTCACGCGGTTACCTTTACACCGTCGGGGCGACAGTTCCTTATGGCGGCGACGGTTGACGCGCTGGACGAGACGGGGAATCCATATACGACTTGTGGCGCTCTGATTCTCTGGGACATCGAGAACTGGAAGGAAGTTCTTCGTCAGCGTGGTTCCGGTGGTGTTTCCGAAAAAATTGACACGTATTATCAGACATTTAATCCTGTGGGTAAATTCTGCGACGTAGCATATACGCCGAATGGAAAATATCTACTTGCGGCGGCAGCTGGCGCGAATGCGGGCGTTTACTATTTTAATAATCGAACGACGAATCCTTCATATGGAATCTGCATGGCGGATCTTCAGTCCGACCGTCAGCGTCCGCGTACGTCGGCATCGTCGGAATTTAAGCCGAATCTGGTACAGGGAATCAGTCATCATGACTTTCCCAACGCGGAATCTGTAGCGATTACGATTTCGCCGTCGGATCCGAACTCGAATAAAAAAGGTTTAACAGTCGTTTCGGCCGATAATTATGGTCGAATAGCGTTCTGGGATTTTGCTCCGCGTACCAATCGTCCGCGTGAGGGGGTGACGTGTAGTACGTACTGGTCTCCGCAAAATACCGAGAATGTTACGCGAAATATCCGCGATATTCTTTACTCCCCAGACAAGAAATTTGTGATGATTTTAGGAGATGAAATTCTGCTGTTTAGTGGAAGAACGCCGTATGATTATATTGGTTCATTCCGTTCCACAACCAGCGAGCATGACCCGATGGAACGGACGGAATACTTCCTCGTTTCCGGATTTTTCACACAGGATAACAAGTATTTCTTCGGAGGCGGTGATGACTGTTTACTTCGTGCGTGGCATATGGATGAAATGCCGATTGATTCGCGATTTCTCGCAGACCGACCGGGCAGTTTAAACCAGAAAAATGACATGAAAGACCAGAAAAACAGTTCCGGAGATGAAGAGGAGGAACCGACACTGGAGTCGATACAGAAAGATTTCGAGTCTCAGGCGGGACCGCTTCCGTCGTTGCGCCGTGACCGAGATGAGGACGAGGATGATGAAGATGACGAGTTGGATTCCGATGGAAAATGGAATTCTCGCCAATCGCGTTCACGTCGGAGTTCTGACGCGATTGAAACGGACTTGAGTGTTCCTCCGCGTGTGACTGGGGAAGAGGCCCATATTTTCCACGAGGTGGATTAATTCTAGTTTCCCTAGCTTGGTAGGGGGGAACTGACGGTAACGGTAGTGGTGGGGGGACGTTCTGAAAAACGGAATCTGAACGCCACTCCGTTTAACGATTAAGAACATGAAATCCTATTAAAAGGTTTTATATATGGCGAAAAAAAAGACCGGCGACGAAAAGGACGCAGGGAAAGGTCCACGTCGTAAAATTGATATGTTACTGGAAAGTAATGATATGCTCCGCTCGACGGTAGCGCAGATTGAGAAAGAATTCGGATCGGGCTCCATTATGGCACTCGGCGCGAATTCTTCCTTGAATATTGAGGGTATTTCCACGGGCTGTCTCTCGCTGGACCGTGCGTTGGGTGGAAAAGGACTTCCGCGTGGGCGAATCATCGAGGTTTTCGGCCCGGAATCGAGTGGAAAGACGACGCTCACCCTTCATGCCGTTGCGCAGGCACAGAAAGAAGGCGGAATCGCTGCATTTATCGATGCAGAACACGCGCTGGACCCTAGCTGGGCGAAGAAATTGGGTGTCGATTTAGAAACGCTCCTCGTCAGTCAGCCGTCGTGTGGTGAAGAGGCGCTTCATATCGCAGAAATGTTGATTCGTTCCAACTCGGTCGACGTGGTGGTCGTGGACTCTGTGGCGGCTCTCGTTCCGAAAAAGGAGCTGGAAGGGGAAATCGGTGACCAGTTCGTCGGTCTGCAGGCACGTCTGATGAGCCAATCACTCCGAAAACTGACCGGGGCGATTGCGAAGAGTAAGTCGATTGTGATTTTCATTAACCAGATCCGCGATAAAATCGGCACGATGGGTTACGGTTCTCCGGAAACCACGCCGGGCGGACGGGCGCTGAAGTTTTACTGTTCCTGCCGTATCGACGTGCGCCGAATCGGGCAGATTAAGGACGGCGAGACAGTTATTGGTCAGCGGGTTAAGGCGAAAGTCGTGAAAAATAAGGTCGCTCCACCGTTCCAGGTCGCGGAATTCGACATGATGCACGACAGTGGAATCAGTTATGAGGGCGACTTAATTGACTTGGCTCTCGCACAGAAACTCATCATCCGTAGTGGTGCGTGGTTCCGTTACGGTGATCTTCCATTGGGACAGGGACGCGAAAAAGCGCGGCTTTATCTGCGAGAACACCCGGAAACGGCTCAGGAAATCCGAGAACGCGTACTTGCGGTGCTCGAACCGATAACGGCGTCGGAGAATCCAGAAGATGAGGAAGACGCGGACGAAAATCCGACGGACGGTTTCGATGATTTCGATGAAAATGCCGAAAATATCGAATTATAGAACATAGAAAAAACAAAAACACACTGAATATGCGACGTAGTCGCGATTAAAAGTTTTTTGAAGGGGGAGTTTGAGGGGGGAACAATTTGTAAAATGTTCCCCCACTCACAACCGCAACGACATTACGGGTAGCAAGTTCCTCCCACACGGGTGGAATCTTGCGTTCGTGTTTAGTAAAAACGCCATTTTTTGCGCAAGGTTCCTCCCATTTTTACCATTTTTCACCATTTTTTACACAACTTACACCAAAAATCATGTCCGAATTGAACCTGAAAGACTATATTTATAATATTCCTGACTTTCCGAAACCGGGAATCATTTTCCGTGACGTTACCACGCTGATTCAGGCACCGGAAGCGTATTCAGAGGCGTGTCGGCGTATGACCGAGATGGCACGTGAACTGAAACCGGACGTTATCGCAGCGGCAGAGGCGCGAGGTTTTTTGTTTGCCGGACCGATTGCCATGGCACTGGGTTGTGGGATTGTTCCGATTCGCAAACCACACAAGTTGCCCCGTAAGGTTCTGACGCAGGAATACGCGCTGGAATACGGTACGGACACGCTGAACATGCACGAAGACGCGATTCAGCCGGGCGCGCGTGTTCTGATTATCGACGACCTTCTCGCGACGGGTGGGACAGCACAAGCGTGTCGTCTTCTAGTTGAGCAGACGGGCGCGAAAGTTGTCGGTTACGGTTTCCTCGTGGAACTTTCCGAAGAGTGTAACGGGCGTGAATTCCTGTCGAAAGAGGATAATATGCCGGTATTCTCGGTAATAGAGTATTAAAAAACACATCAAAAAGTAAGCGCCGTAGTCGCGATCAAGAAGTTTTTGTAATTTTTTGTGGTACGGTCTGGGGAGAAAACAACATTCAAAATGTTGTCTCCCCACGAGACTGTAACGACATTACGGGTAGCCGATTTCTCTCGAAAGGATGAAATTCGGCGTATTGAGTTTAGCCTAATTTCACAACTTTTCACAACTCCACACGAAAAAGGACTTTACGTGATTAAATTATCGGAACTGGCGACACTAGTGAGCGGGAAAATGTTGTGTCCTGCGGGAATTACGGACCCGGAAATTACAACGGCGCTTCCATTTTCCGAAGCGGGTAACGGTGCAATTACGCTCTTGGACGACGTGAAAAAGCTCGGAAATCTGGCGAAATGTACCGCCACCGCCGCTATTCTTCCATTGTCTGTTGAGGAAAAACTCACGACGGATATGGAAAAATGGAACCCATGTGGAATCGCGTTAATTCTTATTGAGTCACCGTACACCGCTTTTGCAAAAATCGTCTCACACTTTAATCCGCCTATCGCGCCGCCGGTTCCGGGAATCCATCCACGCGCAATCATCGACGAAACGGCAGAAATCGGCCCGAACGTCACGATCATGGCGAACGTCGTTGTCGGTCCACACGTCACAATTGGAGCGAATTCCGTTCTTTATCCGAATGTGTGTGTCATGGAAGGGGTGAAAATCGGTTCCGACACGGTCCTTTTTCCGAACGTGACGGTTTATGAAAAATGCGTTATCGGAAATCGTTGTATTCTCCATGCTGGTGCGGTTATTGGTGCGTACGGTTTCGGTTATGATTCTAATTCCGGGCGTCACGTTCTTTCTCCGCAGCTGGGGAATGTGGAACTTGCGGACGACGTGGAAATCGGCGCGAATTCGACCATCGACCGTGCGACTTTCGGCACGACGCGCGTCGGGCAAGGGACGAAAATCGATAATCTTGTCATGGTCGGCCATAATTGCCAAATCGGCCAGCACAATCTGTTTTGTTCGCAAGTTGGCGTGGCGGGGAGTAGTAATACAGGTAATTATGTCGTTCTTGCGGGTCAAGTTGGTCTCGCGGACCACATTACGCTCGCAGATCACGTCATCGTCGGTGCTCAGGCTGGTGTGCCGAGTAGTCTGACGGAGGCGGGAACGTATCTCGGAGCACCTGCAACGAGTATTAATGAGATGAAACGGCAATTCGTGGCGATTAAGCAACTTCCGGATTATTGGAAGACGCTAAAAAAACTGGCGCAGAAAGAGAATGCGGAATCATAGAAAATGTTTACACAGGTCAATTTATGAGTGAAACGCCGGAAATTTGGACTGTGCTCCGACTTTTATCATGGACCACGGATTATCTGAAGAAGTATGACATGTCGTCCCCGCGACTTGAGGCGGAAATTCTTCTTGCAGATGCGTTAAAATGTTCCCGGGTGGATCTTTATACACGGTATAATTATGAGCCGACGGTGGAGGAACGGGCAGATTTCAAGTCACGGATTCTGAAACGTGCGGAGGGCGTGCCGACGGCTTATTTAGTCGGTCATAAAGAGTTTTACTCGATCGATTTTTTCGTCGATGAAAATGTTCTGATTCCTCGACCGGAAACGGAAGACCTGATCGTCGGGCTTTTCGATCTGGTAAAAGAGCATTTCGGCTCGATGGACGCAGAAATTTCCCTCTGCGACATCGGTACCGGTAGTGGAATTATTCCTGTCACGGCCGGTACACATCTGAAAAACGCGACGATTCTCGCAGTTGATATTTCCTCGCAGGCGCTGGAAGTTGCGCGAAAAAATGCAGAGCGTTATGCTGAATGTCTCGGAAATCGGATAACTTTTCTTGAAAGTGACCTTTTTAGTCGGATTCCAGAAGACACGAAATTCGATTTTATCGTCTCGAATCCGCCATACGTCGGCCGACGGGAAATCGACGTGGAACTGGAAAAAAATGTGTATCGGTATGAACCGCATGTGGCGCTTTTCGGTGGGGAAATCGGGACGGAGCTGATCGCGCGGATGTTACCCGATGTATCGAAATTCCTGAAGCCGAGCGGTTTTTTCCTGATGGAACTTAGTCCGATGATTCATGACGCGGTCGTGAAACTGATTCACAACACGCCGGGACTCGTGTACTGTGAGACGCTCCGTGATATGGATAAACAGGAGAGAATCGTGGTCGCACAGAGAGAAAAGTAATTTTATCCTAGATACTCTGTCGAAGATTCCGTCGGATAATCCCCCTTGACAGAAAGTGTGTGATGTTTTATAATGGATATACGTGGTATTTTCTGTGTGTCCTGCCGTTTACCCACTATTTACCTACTATAATCCAAATTACCTACCATAATTAAAAATAGGAGTTCTTTATGTTTTCCCATAAAATGTGGTTCGGAGTGCGAATTTACGCAGTTTTGGTCGTATTGAGTTTCCTTTTTAGTGACATTTTATATGTTTCAGGTGCTGAGGTTACTCAGCCTGCAGTTTCTGAAGCGGTTTCTGGAATGGAAACGCTCACTGTGGCGGAATTCTTAACGGTTCTGGAAGAGAATTATAAAACGGAAAATCCCACGAATCTAACAATCGCGGCACTTACGGAAAAATGTCTGAATGAAGCGGACTGTGGTGCGTCGGTGTTACGTGAAATGCGTGAAGCGGCAGCTAAAAGCGATTCTCCACGGGTAAAGTCGCTTGCGGACGGGCTGGCGGCAGAAATTATCTGGCGGATTTTCACGAAAAAGAAATGGAACGACGCACTGTGTCTCGTCGCGGCGGAGATTCTCGAAAGTCCGGACAGTTTCGCAGTCGCATACGCGGATTGGGCACTTTCCATGCGCGTCGGATGGGAAAATTCCTCGGAAAAAGTACCGTGGAATCCAGAAATAGAACAGAAACCGTTCTGGTTCGCGAAATGGCTCGCGGTTCCGGCGGAACGGTTTCCGGAACTGGATTACTGGCGGATTGCGGGACACCGCGGTGTACATCGGTCGCTCGACATGCTCCGCGGAAGTGCACGGAAGTTTTTAAGTCGCACGGAAGGACTTTATCAAGAAATGCTTGCGGGTGGGAAACTGTCGGATACTGCCCGAAAAATGGCGGATGAACAGTATGCGGAAGCGAAACGGATTCTGGTGGAGATTCAGAAGACGGATGACCTCTTTACCGCGCGACAGTTATTCGCGAAAATGCGTCTCACAACGCGGGAAATCGTGCTCGCGAATCCCGACTTGGACTTTCAGGAAATTCTCTTCACGAAACGTCACTCGGCGCACGGACTGCGGAACATTACGGGTTCTCAGTATCCGTGGACACATAAACCGGGTGGCGATTTATGCGTAAAAACCGGGCTGAATCCGCAAGACCCCGTCCGAGACGTTCTGCAGGGACAGCTCGGTCCGGGACATGTTCACGGGACGGATTTACACTGGGACGGAAAGCGTGTGGTTTTCGGTTACGCGCAACAGCCGGTCTGGCCTCTTCCGCGACCGACACACACGAACGACGCGCACTGGTTTTTCGAGTTGCGTCCCAAAACTCCACCGTTACACCTGTATGAGGTGAATATTGACGGTAGCGGTCTGCGACAGATTACGTCGGACCCGTACTGGGGGGATTTTGAGCCGACTTACGCTGCGGACGGGGGAATCGTTTTCGCATCGGACCGGTCTTCACGGAGTAGTGAATGCGGAAACTTTCACGCGGATCATTCGGTAATTAACCTTCATCGCTGTAATGCGGACGGAAGTGGAATCCGGATGCTCAGTGATAATAAGGATATCGACCGTTATCCGCGTGCGCTCTCGAACGGGCTGATCGGTTACACGCGTTGGGAATATCAGGAACGGCATTTCACGGAAGTTCATGCATTCTGGACGATTCGCCCGGACGGAACTTACGCGGAGGCGGCGTATAAACAACATTTTGGTACACCATGGGGACTACGTGACGTGCGCGACATTCCAGGGACGAACCGTTATGTGGCGATTGCGACCGGGCATCATACGCTCGCGTATGGTCAGATTGTGCTTTTCGACTTACTTGGTGGACCAAATGACGCTTCCAGAATGACAGCGGTTACTCCATTCGTGACGACTGGTGAAGGTCCTTCCGTCACGCGCGCGGTTCCAGAAGGCGGGCAAGTCGATAATATCGGGCGGTACTCCGGTCCGTATCCAGTTTCGGAAAGCGTTTTTCTCGCGTCGTGGAGTAGTTGCGTTCCGGCGCATGATGGACGTCTCGGAGGTGACACGCAATTCGCGATTTATCTTGTGGACGTGTACGGAAACCGAGAATTGGTACATCGGGAACGGATTTTGTCCTGTGATTTTGCCACGCCGATAAAAGCGCGTCAGAAACCGTATGAAATCGCCGACGGACGGATTCTGTCACCTGTACCGAAGAAGAGTGACGCGGAAGTTACGCAGAATACAGCGGAAAATAACGCGGAAAAAGTCGCAGAAAATAACACGGAG
>JAUNAI010000503.1 GCA_030527705.1 Planctomycetia bacterium
GGGAGATTTAAAACCACTGGTTTCCGTGAAATCCGTGGGATATGAAATTTTCAGGTTAGGGGAGGCTGTGGCTAAACGCTAACGCAAGTTTCACCCTGCCGGGAGGAACTTGCTAACCGTAGAAAATGTACGTCCGTGGGAGAAACCATTTTTGCAAAATAGGTTTCTCCCAGCCCCTCTTCCAAAAAAACTTTTAATCGCAATCTTCGATTGCTTGCTTTTTTATGTGTGTTTTCTTTTATTCTAACAACTCATAAAACACATTCCGCTTTTTCGGCTCGTACCCTGCCGCGCGAATCGCGTTCCGCATCTCCATCTCCGACGCGTGAAAAACGGTTCCGCAGGACGCTACGACATTTTCCTCAATCATGAGACTCCCCATGTCGTTCGCGCCGAAAGATAACGCAAGTTGCCCAATTCTCATTCCCTGCGTGACCCAGCTTGCCTGAATATTGGGGACATTATCTAGGAACAGACGCGCTACCGCCACGGTTTTCAGGTACTCGAACGCCCCCTTTTTCCGACACGGCAAGTCACGGAACGGCTGGTACGTCCACGCGATAAAAGCCGTGAAACCGTGCGTTTCGTCCTGTAAATCGCGGACGCGCTGAAAATGTTCCACGCGGTCGGCGAGCGTTTCGACATGCCCAAACATCATGGTCGCCGTCGAGTTTCCACCCGTTTCGTGCCAGTAACGCATGACACGGAACCAGTCGTCCGTGCCAATTTTCTTCGGGCTTATCTGTTTCCTGACCGTATCGACGAGGATTTCCGCTCCGCCACCCGGAATCGTCCGCAAGCCGGTTTTTCGCAGACGCTCCATGACTTCCTCCATCGAAATCCCCTCTAGTCGGGCGAGATACCAGATTTCCGTGGCGCTCAAACCGTGAATATTCAGTTGCGGATAGCGTGCGCGAAGGTCAGAAAACAGCGACTCGAACCACTCCAGCCGAAGATGGGGATTCAGACCACCCTGCAGGAGAATCTGCGTCCCCCCGAGCGCGAGCGTTTCGTCGATTTTCTGATACATTTCGTCCCGAGAAATCACGTACGCGCCGGGGTCACCGTCGTCGCAGGAAAAGCCGCAAAATCGGCATCGACACTCGCAGACATTCGTGTAGTTAATATTTCGGTCGACGTTATACGTCCTGTAATTTTCGGGGTGTAACCGTTTTGTGACTGCCTCTGCCGCCGCTCCCAGACACGCCAAATCGTGCGACTCCAGCAACATAACCGCCTCTTCCGCCGTCAGCCGATGAACGCCTTCCATGACGGCGTGGAGGATGGTTTCAAGTTTTTTTATCATTTTTCAGTTTTCCTGTTCTTGGGAGGCTTTAGGATGCATTTTACCGTTTCCGCGACGCGAGACACATCGCCTCCTAAGTCTCGATTACCTGAACTGCGACATGTCCTGAACGTCTTCGATTTTCTTAATCGACTTGATAATCGCTTCTCGTTCTCTCTCCATCGCGCGGACACGGCCGCAGGAACACATCATTTTCCGCCGTCCGATTAGGTGCGAAAACCCAATCGAAAAGAAGAAAAACAGAAACATCACTAACGCAATCGCGAACGTAATTAAAATCGTTTTCATATTTTTACCTTTCTAAAAGCCCTACAGAAGGAACTTGTTACCCGTCATGTTGTGACGCTCGTGGGAAGAAAACATTTTGAAAATTGTTTTCTCCCCAGACCCCTCTTTCAAAAACTTTTTAATCGCAATCTTCGATTGCTTGCTTTTCTTGTCTTTATTTTATTAAATATCAA
>JAUNAI010000154.1:0-415 GCA_030527705.1 Planctomycetia bacterium
CCTCATCATCTTCATCATCCCAATCGTCTTCCATCTCGTCATCTTCGTTGTCATCATAATCACCACGTCCCATCATCTCGCAGGCGGGAAGTGTGAACATTTCACGCACGAATTCTTGATGACCCGTTTCTGTAACAAAACCATTTTCGGAAAAAGACTTACGCATGGGTATCTCCTCGTTGAAAACTGAGCTAAATCAGGTTCAAAACCAAAAACATGACAACGCACAATACGTTGTTTTCTGAATGCTAACCGTCTATTCGGCATGTATGTCGAAAATCTTGCGACAGTTTTGTGAAATTCCTTGATTTTTTCTATTTTTTTGCGAAAATTTGCAAATTATTCCGTTTTTGTTCTTTTTTTATCCATTTCTCTGCATATCTTTCTTTTATCTTGAATATTTTTGCAGGAATAA
>JAUNAI010000154.1:425-9406 GCA_030527705.1 Planctomycetia bacterium
CGACTGGTGACCCAGTAAGTGGTGACAGCTTGTCGGTCCCCAATAATGAAAACATGTTGACTTATTTTATAACCGACGCACTATAAAATTTCACTTTCGGTAGTTATTTCACGTTGCAGAAATGACTACCGAAAGGGCCACCCTTTCCTGAATTTTCAAGTGGAATCAGTATAAATTAAATGATTTAAGATAAGTCAACGCGTGGAAGCTGTAACAGGCTTTTTAGTCCGAAAACTTCCAGAAATTTTTTTGTGGTCCGATACAGACGCGGTCGGCCAAGTTCCGTACTTCGTCCAGCAATTCGAATCAGGTCTTTTCCAAGTAGTTGCTTCAAAATTTCCATACAGGACTGAACACCACGAATTGCCTCAATTTCTGCACGTGTCGCAGGAGTGTTAAACGCTTCCCGATACGCAATTATCGCCAACGTTTCCATCGCTGGCGGTGAGAGACGAATTTCGGGATTTTCCTGATTTTCTATGCCAACTTGATGACAGAGCTGACGTAGCCACGGCGTAAATTGGGGACGTACTCGCAACTGAAATCCACGCGCGAATTCCAGAATTCGAAACGCACAGTGATTGGCGTCATAAATCAGGTTTAATTGCCGAATTATATCGAGAATTTCATCCGTATTTTCCCACGACAGTAATTGGGCAAGCCGTTTTATGCTCAGTGGTTCCCGGGTCAGGAAAAGTAACGCCTCCACATTCCGTGCCAAGTCAGTCCGCGTTGGCGTTTCTTCTAAATTGTAGGATGGAATATTTTCTCTAGTTACGGTATTTTCTGATTCGGATTCCGTACTTGAATTTCGAACTTCATGACGACCGAGAGTCGAAGCAGATGAAAATGAATAATGATGACATTTTCGGATTTTCTGCCAAGATAAATTATTCAGAAAACCGTTATGAAAAATACTCTGTAATCCATTCCGGTTTCGATTTCGCACTACGAGTGGAGATTTTGAATGTCGCCATCCGGAAGTTTTTTTTCGCATAAACGGTTCCTGTTTCATTTACGGTCGTTTTAGGAATGGTTGACTTTCCATGTAAGTGGATATATCATGCAGGTCGGCCACTCTGTTGATTTATTTAGTATAACGTATTTTATCCCCTCTGTGAAGGGCGAGTTCCTGATTTTTGCGAAAATTTTAAAGAATTTTTAAAATTTTTATGAGTAATCATGAGAAATTTCAGGAAATTTCTGAGAAAGTTGTAAATAACGGAAAGAGACTGGAGATTTTCAGTTTTTATTCAGAAAAGACAAAAAATTCAGAATTCTGTCTTGTTTTGAGGATTTCCGGTAATATCGGTGTCGAAAATACCCGATTCACAAGTATAACGGTAAAGATCTCCACTTTTTTGTGGAGATTTCAGTTTTCTACAGTACTTGGCCCCTTGAAATGGAATTATTTTCGGGTATAATGAAAATGACCCCATTTTTTAAGGAGAAGATATGAAATCCTACCATTATTTCCACCATATTTATGTTCATTTCGTAATGGTTTCCATTTTTACTCTGTTTTTCATGTCAGCATGTATGATGACCCTACATACATGGGCGGACGAAACAGCGGAACAGTTTACGGCGAAACCAGTACAGTTAAATGATAATTTACTTTTAATTGCTCCGCACGATAATTCTGTCGTAGTTGTGAGTCGGTTATGGTTAATTCTGAAGGGAGAAATTCCGGAGGAAGTGACGTTGAATGACACGCCGATTCGGTGGGATAAGCATTTTGGTGGTGATGTTCGTGTGGGAATCTTGCGTCTTGAAATCGGGATGCAGAATCTGAAAATTGGTGATAAGGAAATTCATTTCGTTCTTGGCCGAAACGAAAAAGACCACGCAGGTCCGGCGGATTGGGGTGTGTATCGTCTGCATAATATGAAGCCTGGCCCGAATCCGTGTATGCGGTGTCATGAGTGTGAAAAACAGGAAGATAAAACGAATTTGGTCGGTACATTAATGACGCCGGAAAATGCGTGTTTTAAGTGTCATTTACACGAGAAAATTGATGTTCAGCACAGTAACACGACGCTCGAAGCGAACTGGAAAGAGCGTTGTAGTGACTGTCACTTTATTCATGCGTCGCCGTATAAGTACCTGCTCCGACAGCCGCGTGAGACGTATTTAATCGATAAAAGTCGGGAAGACGCGCCGGAAATGTTATAAAATACTTGTGAAAGGGAGGTTTAAGGCCTCCCTTTTTCGTCTTGGGGATTACTTCTCATGATTCCCGAAGCGGATCTTGTAATATTTCTGTGTTAATTCCGTCCAACCGTGTGCACCAAGTTTTTCTTCTGCTTCGGTGATGAATTCCAGAGACGTTTCCCCGTTTTTCCGTGTGAATCCACGTGCTGCGAGTTCCTTTTCCAGTGTGTGGTAGAACGTAACTGAGTGTGTACGGCGTTTCTGTAGCGCGGTAAGGGAGTCCCAGAAAGAGGCCATTCCTGTTTCACTCTCTGCTCTTGAATTATGTGCGTTATGAACGGAAACATGAAAGTGGGAGCCTTTTTTCTCGGAACGTTTTCTCTCAGAATTCGTGCCCCAGAGCCAGTATGTGACCCAAGTGCCCCAGAAAATGGTCGTGAGAATCAGAATCCCCCCCACTAGAATAGATAAAATATGGCAATTGGAGAATTTTCTGTAAACGCTGTTTTGGAATGTTTTCCAGAAGTTTTTTATTTTTGTGAAAATGTTACATGCCGGAGTGTAAATCCACTCACGTTGTACCTGAAAATTCATATTCATGAAATAGTTTTTCCAGATAGCTTCCCACGTGTCAGCGAGACGAGAAGGGAAAGCGGGCTTCTTCAGAGTCGCGACGCGGACCTGTTGGGAAGTTGGGTCAAGTCGTAGCCAAGCTCCGAAACGCCAAAAAGAATGTGGAATTCCCGACGCAGAAAAAATCTCGTCCGGTATTTCTTCTGGAGGAATCCACGCTTCGACCCACGCGTGCGCATCTTGATGGCGGATAACCCATGCTCCGACGGTCGGTGAATATTCCTGTGTCGCGAAACCGACAGCATACCGCGCGGGAATTCCCTGCGAGCGTAACATTAAAACCAGTGCAGTAGCATAAAATTCACAGTGCCCTTCCGGGTGATTCCGTATGAAATCCTCTACGGGGTCCAGTCCGTGTTCCCGACGTACAGGATTCACCGAGTAGGAAAACGCTGGCGAGTGGGCAAGTTTCCGTGCCATTTCCGTCGCAATTTCCCGGTATGGGGTGAGGTGAAATTCTTGGTTTTCAGGAGGGGCGACACTTTCATTAAAAGTCTGATTTTTATGGAAATGATGTTTTCTGTACGTTTCCTGAATCTCTTCCGTCCATTTCGTGGCCAACTCACGGAGTGCGGGAAAACGCTTTGCATCCGGTTCCTGAACGTATGCGAAATTCCGTTCCGCTTTCAGGCACGGTGTCCATTCCAACTGATAAATTCTGTTTTTTTTCAGTAAAAAGCCATGAGATAAGGCAGAATACGCTACACCTGCGACCGGGTTTCCATTCTCGAACTGGTATTTATCCTTTTTTGTCGAAAATTGTGTCGGTCCCTCCATCTCCGAGGGGGGTAAATAACATATTCCAGCAGAAAAAAATGTCTGCTCGGTAGTTGGCTCGAAAGTCTCTTCCAATCGAATCAGACCGGGAAATTTTAGGAATTTTGGTCGAAAAATGAGGGATGGAGAATATTCATGTCCCCGTGCCGCCGTCGGGTTTACTGCCAGCATATCCGGGGAATTTTCCCACACAGAATTTTTATACACATCGAAAGTCGCCCCACGGAGGTAAATCGGTTTTATGGAAAAATCAGATTCACAGGATATCTTCTTTTCAAGTGTATCAAACAATGTATTTTCTGTTTCATTCTTCGCGTTAAGTTCAAAATCTGCATTAAAATCCATTTCTGGTTTTAAATCAGATTTAGCTTTAAAACCAGTGTTCGTCGTAAAATCAGGTTCAGTTCTTAAACCAGTATCCGATGTAAAATCAGGTTCTGATTTTAGAATAGTTTCCGATTTAAAATCAGTTACAGTTACCGGGATTTTCCATTCATGGCTTCCGTTATCACGAAAAAGGCGGAGCCAGAAGAACGGTTTCGGATTTTTCAGCTGAGGACCGAATTCTCCGAGTCGCGCAGTTTCCGAATAACCGATACTCGCGGGCATTCCCCAGCCGAAATTTCCGGCGCGAAAGTGTTCTGGGCGGTAAATTGACACGAAAAAAAGTAGGCCGAAAAGAAAGGCTCCGAGCGTCCAGAAAGTGGCTTTTTTCACCCACTTCCACACGGTATGACGAGAATTTTCTGCGGTTTTCCCACGTAGAAAAAAAGAATCATCCCACACACGCACATGTTCGAGCGTTTCCAGCTCTGGAAGGAAACAGAGCGAATGCCGACGCCGTTTCACCTGAATCGGATATCCTGAAAGTCGCTCACGGATTTCATTTTCTCCGGCTGTACCTAGAATGACGGGGGTTTTTCTCGTGGAAACCTCGAAAAATGTACCGGGAATGTTCAGCGCAGGAGATGAGGCAGGTGTCGCGAAATGACGAATCATTTCTTCACACGTATTTTTCATTTCGAGCTGTAAGGAGCGTTTCGCCTGAAGAAATTCCGTGCGGAAATGAATTGTAAGCAGAAAAAGTGCGACTGTCGGTAAAAATAAGAAAATTGAGAACGGTGTCGGACGGAAAACCATTCCGGAAATGAGCTGTTCAGCCGCGATTAAAATGAGGAATGAACGCACATGATCTGTTTTCTGCGAGCAGAGAAGGAATAGTTCCAGGAATAAGGTATAAAGGTTAAAAAACCAGAATGCCTCCTCCGCAGACATACGAGGAAGTCCAGTATAATAGGTAAAGTTTCCCCAGAATGCCAGGCCGGGCGTGTAACCGAAACAGAGAAGAGTGAGAATTGGACGACTGAACCGTTCCGGAAGGTAATAGAAATAAAGAGATTTTCGATATGCAAGAATCGTGAGCCAGAGAAGTACACAGAGCAGTCCGAAACCGAGACCAAGGCAGAGGGTACCGGAGGCGGAAAGTAAAAGTCCAAGCGTAATCTGAAACCGCGTACGTAAGTCCATTTTTACCTGCCGAGTGAGGGAATGATGGAAAATAATCCATGAAATTAAGTTGATACCGATTCCACTTAAAATTCTATGAGGGCAGTCCTTCCGACAGTCATTTCGGCAACGCGGAATAGCTGTAAAGCGGAATTTTATAGCGTATTAAATATATAAACATTTTAATCTCTTTCAGATTTTTTTGCAAGATGGACGAGGATTTTTTCAGAAAATTTTTGAGAAAATAGGAAAAATAGTTGGGGAAATTTTACGAAAGCGACGAAAAATTGTAACTAATTGGAAAAATTTTAGAATTATTTTCCGTAAACAGGTGTTTCCCCCTTGAAAATTCATGGAAAGTTGACAATAATATATTATTAGAGTGTGTTATGCAGAAACATGGAGTTTTGCACGCTGGTAATGTTCCCCAAAAAGTATTCTCACCTTACTAAGTATTAACCACAAGGAGTAGATGATGATTAAGATTTCCAAAAAATTGGTAGGTAGTACTGTTGTGTTATTAAGTACATGTGTTTTATCCACTCCTCTTTATGCAGTTGGACTGGGAGGTGGACCACGTCCGGGAGGTTTTAGTGGTGCGCGTCCGAGTGTTTCACGTCCAAGTGTCGCACGACCTACGCCGGGACGTAGTACCGTGCCGAATATTCCGCGTATAGAGCCTGGAAAGCGTCCGACTCCTGCACCGAATCGAGTTCCGGGCGGAAATGTACGTCCACAGCCGAATATTCCCCCTCATGGTCCGGGACGTGAGCCGGGACGGGGACCGAGTATGGAACCGTCGCATGGTCCGCGACCAGTAACGCTACCAGAACGTCCGAATGTAAGACCGGGCCAGCGTCCGGGACCGGGTGCGAAACCAACTCCGGGGCAGGGGATAAAGCCTGGACCAAGTGGAAAACCGGCTCCAGGACATGTGGTACAGCCACCACGTCCGGAAATTCATTCGGCACCACATCCGGGAAGACATCCTGGAAATCATCATGTGGCTCCACCGCCGCACCCGGTACATCATCCGGCTCCGCATCCGGGAATGGGGCACCCCGGAGCACATCCGTTCCACTATGATGTACATTCACACGATCCGGGATGGCATCCACATTATCGACCAGTTTATCCGTGGTGGGTACATGCTGCAGAAGTTGGCGTCGGTTACGCCATCGGTTCTTACATTGCAGGCGGTCAGCGGGTTTACTATTATTATCCAGAAGCCGTCGTTGTGGAATCAGGGACGACCGTTGTCGTGGAATCTGATGCGAGTGGAGCAGAAGAAACGGTAATTACGGAAGATGTGTTACCAGAAGTAGACGCGGAAACCGTAACCGATGCGGAAACGGGTGCTGATGTGGAGTCGGGTACAGGTGCGGAATCTCAGTCTATTCTGGAAGATGCGACAGAGGTAGACGCGGTAAATATCCCGAAGGTAACGAAAGCAGAAATTGACGGAGCGTGGGAATCGATTCAGAAAGGCGATGAAGCGTTCGTGAATGGTGACTTGACGGCAGCGGAGAAATTATATGCAGATACGAGTGCGGCTGTTTCCGCGATGCCTGACCCGTGGTTCCGGTTGACATTTACAGAAATTGCACGTGGGAATTACACGAAAGCGGCTGAGTACTGCACGACAGCGATGAATGCGTCGCGATATTGGCCGACCAGCCCATTCTCATTGGATTATCTGTATCAGGGGCAGGATGCACGAAAGAATGAGAATCTGGACATGCTGGAGAAGGCTGCGATTAACGCGCCGAAAGATGGAAATCTGAATCTTCTGGCAGGTTTAGCGTTTTATTCGGACGGTCAGACGGCTCCGGCAGCAAAATATTTCAAAAAAGCGCAAAATATTTCGCCAGAATTGAAAGATTTTGTAGAACCGATGTTGAAAGAAATCGAATAATCGGTTAATATAGAGTTATTATGAAGGTTTTAACTTGCCGTGGCATACTGTCGCGGCAAGTTGATTGTATTATGTGGGCCATGTTTATTTCTGGGTCGGGTTTTATATGTGTAACCAATTCCGTTCCAAATTATTGATTTTTTCAATTATGAGTGTCGCTTCTTTCGCTCTATTTTCTACTGGAGGAGCAGAGGAGCTGGACCCGCTGGGACCGCCTGAGCCAGTTTTCCCGGAAGTTGTGGAACCGACCGGGGAGCCGAATCTGGACGGTGTGGAAAACTCGATTTTACTGGAGGAGGAACTGAAAACAGAAATCGTTACGGAAGAGACTAGTGGCACGGAAATCGCTACGGGATCAGAAGTTGCCGTGGTTCCGGACGTAGTTTCTGAGCCGGAAATTGCAGAGGTTCCGGACGTAGTTTCTGAATTGGGAACGGTGACAGGCCCGGAAGTTATTTCTAAATCTGAACCGGTGGTGGTACCGGAGGGGGGGGCTGAACCGGAAATTACGGTGGTAACGGAAATTGAGAATGAAAAAACGGTGGAAAATCGGCCGGAAATGATGACGCAGATGGCGAGAAAAAGCCGACTTCCATTGGAAGAATTACGTGGAAATCGTGTGTTATGGGTGGCGCAGCTGGCTACTGGAGAGGAATCGGAAAAAGCTGGGAAATCGAGTAAAACGGGGAGTGTACAGGAACAGGAAAATGGAGCGGAGAAAATTTCGGCGTCACGTCAGCTTCTGGAACGCTTAAGTCCGGTTCAGGAAAATTATCTGGACGGTGTGGAGATGATTGATCTGCGGACGTTTCTGAATTCTCCACACCTTCAGCATAATGTGGAGGCTGTAAAGGAAGCGTTACCGACGTACTGGGAAGCGTGTGCGTTACGTAGTGCGGTATGTTACTGGGAACGGCGGGCAGATGAACTGAAAAAGTTGGCGGAAACAGCCTCCGTAGCTGATAAACCACTCTATGAGGCGGGCGTGGCAGCGGCGCAGTCGAATCTCGGAGCGGCGAAAATTGCGTTGCGTATGAATGCGGTTGAACTGGGAAATAAAGCGGGTTACACCCGTGAAGTGACTGCGAAAACTCAGCCTCATGCAGGAAATTATGAGACACGATATGATGATATTCGTGCGACGCACGGGGAACCGTCTGCTACACTGACATATCTGAATGGGAGGCTTACAATTCATCAGGAACAGATGACGGCTGCGGCAGCTGCATATTCTACTGCAGAGAAGTTACTAAAACTTCAGGTGACGCAGGGTGCGGGGGCTATGGCGGTTCTTGCAGCGTGGGACATGCTTGATGAACGGCGTGAAGTTTTTTTTGAATCGCTTTTGGAGTTTAATCGAGATATTTTGAATTACGTTCTTCAGGTTAGTAACCGACGTGGTCCGGAATTGGCACCATTACTGGTTCGACCAGCGACGGAAGTATCTCTAAAAGGAAATATTGGTCGAAAAGCTCCGAGTTTTCCGACAGCTCCGCGTGAAACGGTAGCTGAAAATAAAAATTTACCTTCAGTAGTAGAGAATGCTGGGACGGAGAGTCTCCCTCCGCCTGCATTAAAAACGGATGGAGTTGCTTCTTCAGAAGTAACGCCGACGTATGCAGAAAATGCGACTGTAGATATTTCGCCGTTACCTGAAACGGGAAATACGGTGGCTGGTGATGCGGTAATTTCTGATAATGCTGTGATTTCTGACGGAGGAATCGCACCGGAAGTTGGGGGTGATGAAATCGTGGTCCCGGAGATAGTGGTTCCCGGAGGTGAATTGTCTGCGCCGATGACAGAAACTCCCGCACCGGAAAGCGATTTCGTCCCGATTGGTGGCGAGACTGGTGTGGATGTGAATCCGGTTTTAAGTTTTCCTGCGGAATCTTCCGGAAATGGTGAGAGTTCCGAAAATGGAAATAATTCTGGAAATGGTATTTCTCTTGAAAATCAGGGCGTGAATCTTCCTCCAGAAAATAAAATGGGAGAGCCT
>JAUNAI010000012.1:0-17183 GCA_030527705.1 Planctomycetia bacterium
CCGATTGTGCCTTGAATTTAAGTAATGCAAGTAACGTATTTTCCGTAATCTGCGTACTTTTGGCTAAAGAATTGAGTGTAACATTTACTGTCGTTACCCCATTCATCGTGACAGACTCGCCAAAGGTGAGGTTAAATCCCGTCATCGTTTTACAAGCGTCAGTATCGAGCGTGTAAAGGTTGGAGTTATAGGAAATGGAGAATGTTCGTTGCTTGAATTTCTCACTCCAGATTTCGAGCGCGAATCCCCATTCATTAACGGAGGTTGCGTCATTTCCAGACATTTTGTGACTTCCAAGTGCGTTTTTCTGCGATGTTACAAGACGCGTGTGGAAAATTCCCGGTAATTGGATTACTGTATCTGTTGTTTGCACGGAAACCGTACCGACGTAAGTGTCACCCGTTTCAGTCGGAGTTCCCGTTCCAGTAATTTCACACTTGAGATACGCCCCTAAATCCTCTTCGGTCGGAATGTAAACACGAGAAGTTGCACCGTCGATGCGCGTTATGGCAACTACGTTGTCAGTGGTCGTGATACGGTACCACTGGTAAGTCGCATCAGCTACGGTCGGAATCGGTGAAACCGCGATTTCTAAATCCTGAATTGGCGCAGAGCTGGAAAGGGTAGCGGAATCGAGTGTGATGTGCGTTCTGAAGGAGGCTTCCTTCCACTCAGAAGCACCAAATTCGTTAAAGGCACGGACACGGTAGTGATAAGTTGTTCCTTCTAGCGTGGCACCATAAGTTACAGAATGATTTTGGGTTTCTGTGGCCACGTTTATGTCGTTCATTCTGGTCCACGTTATTCCATTAAGAGACCATTCCACGTTGAAACCACTCACAGAAACGTTGTTCACCACGACACTTTCCCAAGACATTTTGACAGAACGTGCCTCTGCGGAATAATCACTGAATGTCACATTTTCGGGAGTTGCCGGAATAAGAGCCGTGGAAAAATCTGTCTCCGTCGTCGTCCATGAGGAGTTACCGTAGGCGTTTTCTGCACGTACACGGAATGCGTAGGAAATTCCTTCTTGGACATTTTGGAAGATAGCCTGCGTCACGTCACGGTCTAATTGCGCTACAAGCGTCCACGTCTGACCACCGTCCGCCGAGTATTCCAGACGGAAAATGTCTTCATTCGTGGAGTTGTCAGACCACGAAATTTGAAGCGTTTTTTCATCTGGCTCATAAACGCCAAATGTCAGGTCAGTGACAGGATCAGGTGCCGAGAAGGAAAAACTGGCGGTTTCAGTGTGCTGACCAGAGTCCGCAGAATTACCGTTGTCGTGGAAAGCAATTACACGGAATTCCCAGTTTCCACTGTCGTCGATTCCGTTGACAAGTAAGGAGGTTTCATTGGCGACGACGGAACCTGCAGTAATCCACTCAGATACAGTGTTTTCTGAGGTTACGTTTTCTGCTGTTACACCTGAAGTCGATGATAAAGTATCTACTGTCGCCAATTTCTTACGGTACTGAACGATAAATCCGTTTTCGTCGTCAGAAGTGTCAGTCCACGAAATCCACATGGAATTGGTCGCTAAATCATACTCGCCAAAAGTGATATTTGTGGGCGTTGATGGTGCCGCGGACGGAGTGAAGTTACTTTCCATCACCATCCAGTCAGAATTTCCGGCTTCATTACACGCCCGGATACGGTACTGGTAATTTGTGCCAAATTCTACGTTAGAAAGTGTAACGGTTTTCGTATTAGCTTCGACCGTCTGGAATGTCTGCCAAGTTTCACCATTATCCGTGGAATATTGAATTTCAAAGAAACTTTCATTACTGGAGTTATCCAGCCACGAAAGAATTGCCGTTTTTTCGGTAGAATTGTAGCGATTTACACGAATTTTCTTCGGCGTTTCCGGTTTCACGTTGGCGTTGTAAACATCCTGACCATTCTGCGTCGCGAAAATGGAGAAAGAATTGCCAATAAACCACGGATGTTCGGTACATTGGTAAATCTCTCCCTCTATCTGAACAGTTGTGAATATACCTTCATTATTGTCATAATCTTCTTTGTTGGCGGCGTAAACATCATTTCGTTTAGCGTATTCAAAAAGCATCTGCGTGTCGGTATAGGTATACAGTGCCTCATTAAACGCAGCTGGGAAGGCGTTATCGAAGGAACTTTCGTAGTGGTTGGAGGCTGCCAAACCAGCCCATTTATCGAAATCGATATTGGTAATATTCCGTTTTTCACCAGTGTCGGGGTCTTTTGACCATACTTCACCCGTTTCCGGATTGAAGATATTATCCAGAATACCACCGCTGAAACACTGATTCAGAACCATCGTAACGTAACCTTCCTGAATATCGAACATCGCATTCGCGAATTCTGAACCAGTAATAATCATATCATTTTCATATTGGAAAAGAATATCGTATGTGGCATAATATTCGTCGAGCAACGCTTGTAATTGATAAATTTCCTCTTTGGAAAGTCGCCCTGCCTGGTACTCGGCGTATAGTGACCTGACCTGAGCGTCCATTGCAAGGTATTTGGCGCATATTTCTTTGTAGGAATCGGTCTGCCAGCCGACGATGTATTCTTCATTGGTTAAATTCGGGTTCTTCGTCTCTCCGTTGCCGTGATCGAATGTGTAAACGACAAGATGATCGTTGTTGTCCATTAAACCACCGAGAGTTGCCATGACATACTCGAAATTACTCTGGAGCGCGACGTCAATATAACTCCCGGACGCATAGGAAAGGTCGGAGTCTTGGCCGTCGGAACGGTCTGTGCTGGAATTGCTACCGTCCGCATAGAGAATGTAGATATTCTCTTCCGGGATGCCGTAAATACCAGTACAGATTTCGTAAAATTCACGAGTCGTTTCGTAATATCGTGAATGATTACTAGTTTGGCTACCACCGCCGGAGAAGATAACGACGTAATTTTCCGCGACGTTTTCCTCTGTGAGTTTATTGGTAACACCCGTGGTCGAGACTGTGGCGGAGATGTTTTTACCTTTATCTGTTGTACTTTCCGCGAAGATACGATAATTGTACGTGGTGGCAGGTGCTAAATCGCTGTCGCGCCAAGTTTTTGTTCCTTTTCCGACGGTGGCAATTGTTACCCAGTCGGTGTTATTTTCGGAACGCATGAGCGTATATTGCGTCGCGCCGGAAACATTTTTCCAGGTTAAGTCGATTTCCGTAGTGGAAACGGTCTCTGCAAGGAACTGCGTTGGTGATTCAAGCCACGTGGTCGCGGAATCCTTGCCGCTCGAAATCGCCAAAAGTTTTCCCTCGGTATTATAAGCGGAAACACGATAATAGTACATTTTATTTGCTTTACAGTTCGCGTCAAGGACGGAGAAGGCTCCGAGTGTGCTCGCGCTACAGGTCTGAATAGCTTTCCAGCCACCGTTAGAGGAATTTGAGCGTTCTACCGTGTAGCTGACTGCGGTTTCGGACTCCATACCAGTTGCATTTTCGTATGCGGACCAGTTGATTTTCATCGAGGAAGCGGATTGCGCCTGAACGATAATATCTGTGACAACACCAATTTTCCGCTCAATTGAGATGGGCGTAGAATTAAAACCTGTATTGTTAGTCACGTTAGCGTCATCCGCGGAAACAATCATCCAGCCAAAATAATACGTTTCGCCAAGCGAGAGTTTCGTGTTGTCAATTTCAGTTTTCGTCACCGTCGTTTCAGCGTTAGCGGCGAGCGGTGCCATTTTCTGACTACCGAGAAGAATATCCGTAGTCGTAATATTCCGGTCCGTCGAGGCATAAAACTGGACGGTGTATGCTTTGGACTCATTGGGGCCGACATTGGTTATTTTTCCGGTTGTCAGGGAGAATGTGTTTCCGTACACAATATTTTCAGGAATCAGACCTCCATTAGCGACGGTAAGGTCATACTGTGGGAGAATCCTCGCTGTGACCGTTGTGCTATATTCCGAATCGCTATAATTTCCAGCTCCGTCGGCTTTTACTCGAAATTCATAAGTGGTGTTAACGACGCCAGAAATCGTGGCGGAAGCACTGCGCAGGTCAGAAATAACACTCCATTCGGAATTATTGGAATCGATAGAATCGCCTAAAACGCGGTATTCGAGCGTATAACTGACCGCATTGGGAATATGATTCCACATGACGGTAATACGGTTTCCTGAAATAGTTACATTTTCGTCAAGTATTGGCGTTGCGAGTGCTTTCGGACTCATTGTAAGCGTAGTCGGCGCGTGCCCCACGTTATTATTGGGGTTAAAGTCGTCAACGGATACAATTTTCCAGCCGAAATAGTACGGAGTGTCAGACTGGAGAGTAACCGTGCTGATATTCTCTAGCGTTGCGGTCGCGGTCTGGTTAACCGGGAGACTCTCCATGTTTACACTGCCGAGGATGATGTCGTTGTAAGTGATATTTTCATCCGTCGAAGCATAAAACAGAACAGTGTACGGGTTAGAAATTCCCGTGCCGATATTCGTAATCGTGCCGGAAGTGAGGGAGAAAGTCTCGCCGAAGATAATTTTTTCCGGCATGACACTGCCATCTTCTGCATTTTCCTCATTTCCAGTATTTTCGACACAACTCATTTTCAAATCGAAATATGGAACATTCACAGCCAGAATGCTACTATAGTCGGAATCTAAATAATTTCCAGTACCGACTGCTTTCATACGGATTTCGTAAGTATTTCCAGCCTTACCTTCAAAATTCGTGGAAGTTTCCGCTAATTCCGTCATCGCAATCCAGTCGGACGTACCAGAAATTCGGTATTCCAGCGTATAATTGGTTGCGTTTTCCACTTCCGTCCAACTTACGGATACCGTATTTTCACTCACCGTCACGGAATTGATTTCCGGAGTGGAGAGGTTAAGCGGCACATTGGAGACAACGATTTCCTCGGTGGAGAAATAATCTTCACCTGAATCCTTTACCGTTACTGTAATGGTCGCGTTTTCGACACCGTCACGGAATTGGAATTCAAGGCCCGGCAACAATTCACTCTGCGGTGTGAACCAGTTACACGTGATTCGATTTCCTGCGTTATTTACTTTTCCTTGTCCGCCGGCTGTATCACCGAGGTTCACGCACTCAATTTCGTCCGCGTTGTAATTAATCACCACCGAGAGACCGTCATCGACAAACATTTCCTTGGGGTGGGTCCCAATTTCCAAGCTAAAATGGTTCGCGCCCGTTGGAGTCGTCGCCAATGTAATCTCTCCCCATTCCGTTTCAAACGCAGTTGAAAGAGGAACCGACAGATGCGCTGAAAGAGGAGCGAGGGAAATGAGACCTTCTTCAGCATCAGATACCTGATTGACGGCGCCTGTCGCCAATATTGCACCCGTCGCGCTTGTCGCGTTGGTTCCTGAGTTGGGTAAATAAGCCTCAATGTAATTGATAATTGTTGCGGGGTCGGTCGAGATATTCAGCCCGTCGGTAATATCTGTTTCATCGTAACCAACTAGATAACGCTGAAGGAGAATGACATCTTTCAGGACGAATTTTCCATTCCCGTCTACGTCGAAAATTTCCAGATTGTCGCGAATATCCGTGAATATTTTTTCCGGGTCAGCGGAAAGGTTCAGCCCGTCGGTAATATCTGTTTCATCGTAACCAACCAAATAACGCTGAAGGAGAATGACGTCTTTCAGGACGAATTTTCCATTTTCGTCAATATCGAAAGTAACTCTCGGTTTTTGCACTTCCAATACCTGCTTGGAACAATATTCCGCGCCAGAATCCAGAACTTTTACCGTAATGGTGGCAGTTTCGACACCTTCCTTAAATCGGAATTCCAGCCCAGGTAGCAATTCGCTCTGCGGAGTGAACCAGTTACACGTAATCTGGTTTTTGTCTTTATTTTCTTTTACCTGACCGCCAGTCGCGTTGCCAAGATTTACGCACTCGATTTCGTCCGTGCTGTAGCTAATCATGACCGAGAGACCGTCATCGACAAACATTTCGTCTGGCAGGACATTAATCGCCAGTGTAAACGTTTCTTTGGAAGTTGCGTCGCTGTTCAGAGAAACCGTTCCCCATTCAGGCAAGACCACTTCCGTTACCGTGACTACCTGGGTGTGGAACATCGCATTATTCGTCTGGTTGGCATCCGCTTCGGAGACGATTTTCCAGCCGAAATAGTACGTTTTCCCAGCGGTGAGTTTCGAGGAATCAATTCTACTAAGCGTGGCAGTTGTCGTTGCTCCTGCGTTTAAGATTCCGAGCGATTTTGTGCCGAGTAGAATGTCGGAAGCGTCAAAAATCGTGTCGGTCGAGGCGTAGAACTGGACAGTGTAAGCGTCAGACGTAATTTCTCCGCGATTCGTGATTTTTCCAGTCGTCAGCGAGAAAAGGTCTCCATGATTGAGCGCGGTCGGAACCGTTCCGCCATTTTCGATAACCAAGTCGAATTTCGGATCAACCAAAATGGACCGAATCTCGCTATAATCCGAGTCGGAATAGTTCCCTTCTCCGTTAGCTTTCACGCGGAATTCATACGTATTTCCAGCTTCACAATCAATCGCCATGAAGGTGCTGGTTAAGTCAGCCATTTCGCCCCACGTAGTCTCACCGGCAATTCGATATTCTAGCGTATAACTTACCGCATTTTCCACTTCCTTCCAGCTTACCGACACCGTCGTCCCCTCCACAGTCGGCGTTTTCATTGTCGGTACGCTCAGCGACTCCACAAGCGACGTTGTGAACAGGATACTCTTAGTCCCTTCCTCATTCGTAGCAGTTACCGGAAGCTCGGTGAGGAGATAGTAAGAAATATCGCTCGCTGTAGTATTTCCAACAATTTCGCCAGCGGAATTAGTGAAGGTCCAAGCAGTATTGGAACCTCGGTATAAGTAAATTTTTGTTTTACCTATGCTATTTTCTGAAATCAAAACTTGGTCCAATACACAGTATAAGACTGTTAGATTCGTATTCTGGGAAACGTCTAGAGATGAGAACTGATTACTATGACAAACGAGAACGTACAACTTGGTGTTTTTCGATACATCTAACGAAGTCAATGAACTGTTGGAATAACATTGGAGTGAGGTAAGGGCAACACAACCCGACACGTTCAACGAGGTTAATGAATTATTGGAAAAACAGAACATGGAAGTTAAAGCAGTACACTTTGATACATCTAATGATGTCAAAGAAATGTTGGAATAACAACGCAGTGATTGCAATGCAATACATCCCGAAACGTCCAATGAAGTTAACGATTTGTTGGAATAACATTCGAATCCTGTTAATGCCGTACAAGTCGATACATCCAGTGATTTTAGAACCGTATTGTCATAGCATATAAAAGTTTTGAGCGCAGTACAATTCGATACGTCTAATGACGTTAACGCTCTGTTGGACTCGCACTTTAATTTTGTCAATGCAATACACCCTGACGCATTGAGCGATTTCAGCGAGGTGTTAGATATACTGGATAATTCAGTCAACGAAGTACATCCCGATACATCCAGTGACTTCAATCCGTTATACTGACTGTATAATTGCTGAAGCGCAGTACACCCCGAAACATTAATTGATGCAAGTTTACTATTGGAACTACATGACAATTTTGTCAAATTTTTATTTTTCGATACATCCAACGTCGTTAATTCAGTATAGGAACAAGACAGTTCTTTCAACGCCGTATTTTTTGATACATCCAACGAAGTAAGTCCATAACCACCACAATGCAACGATGTTAACGCAGTATTTTGCGACACATCGAGCGAGGTTAACGAATTGTTTGAATTACAACTTAACATTTTCAGAGCAGTACACCCTGATAAATTGAGCGCAGTTATCCGACTGGAAACACAACTCAGCGACGTTAACTCACTACAACCGGACAGGTTCAGGTCACCAACAAGTCCAATATAATGCCAATATACGGACGTTATCCGATATTCATGATTAATCTTCTGCCATGAAACTCCAGTCCACGAAGTCGGATCGTCAACATTATAAGCAGAATTGATTTTTGTGCCGTTTTTCTCGCCGTTTTCGTCGGTCTGTTCGAGGAAATTCTGCAATTTGGCGACATCGCCGATATTGTAGCCTGCCAACGTTGGGGAGGTGATGAATTGAATCGTCTGCGTCCCTTCCGCATTCGTGGCGGTTATCGGAAATTCTGTGGGGTTACTTTCTTCAGCGGCATTTTTGAGGGTCCACGATGTGTTCGACTCGTACGCTAGGTCAAGTTGGAAGTTGCCCTTCTTTTCTGGAACAACGACGTATTTTAGTGTCTCGGAGTAACAACGCAATAACCTTAAATCTTTGCAATTCGAGATGTCAAGTGAGGTTAAATTAGTGAGTTCACACCACAGTTCGGTAAGTTTCGTATTGTTCGAGAGGTCCAACTTCGTATATAAGTTGCCACCCACATGCATCACACCTAATTCGGTATTTGTGGAGACATCTAACTCCGTAATCTGGTTGTCGTCACACCATAATACTCGCAGAGCGGTACAGCCAGTCACGTTAATCCCGGAAATTTGATTATCCCAGACCGATAGATGTTCTAGATAAGTGCAGCCGGAAAGGTCTAAATTTCCAACAAAGTTCTTATTGAACCATGCAGTAGATGTTTGGAATAATCGTTTTTCACCGTCAATTTCCTTCCAAATAACGCCGGTCCAAGTCGTTGGAGCATTGGCATCATACGCGGAATTGAGTTTCGTGCCGTTTTTCACACCATCCGCATCGGTCTGTTCGAGGAAGTTTTGTAATTTGGTGACGTCATTGATGTTGTAGCCTGCCGGCAACATTGTGAACAGGATACTCTTAGTCCCCACCGCATTCGTAGCGGTTATCGGAAGCTCGGAAAGAAGATAGTAAGAGCTACTGTTTGCTTCTGTACTTCCAACAATATTTCCGGAAGAATTCTTGAATGTCCACGCGCTATTGGACGCCGGGAACATGTTTAGTTCTATTTTGCCAATACTGTTACTGGAAAGGATAACGTTTTCCAGGGTGTTAGAATAGCAAAGTAGTTGCGTCAACGCAATATTTTTCGACACATCCAATGAGGTCAGTTGGTTATCATTACACTCCAGCGTTGTCAGCGCAGTACAGCCCGACACGTCTAATGAGGTCAGTTGGTTATTCTGACAATTCAGCGTTACTAACGCAGTACAACCAGAAACGTCTAACAAGGTCAGTTGGCTGTCCTGATAATTTATCGTCGTCAGCCCGGTACAGCCCGAAGCATTCAGCGAGGTGATTGGGTTGTTCGTGCGATTCAGCTCCGTCAGCCCAGTACAACCAGAAATATTCAGCGAGGTCAGTTGGTTGTGAGTGCGATACAGTAACGTCAACGCGGTACAGCCTGAAACATTCAGCGTGGTCAGTGAGTTAAATCGGCACAACACCGTCGTCAGCTCGGTACAACCGGAGAGGTCCAGCTCACCAATTAACCCCTTACTCTCCCAATTGATTTCCTTCGCGTATTTAGTGCCATCAACTTCCTTCCATATAACGCCACTCCATGTAGTTGGGTCGTCGATATTGTATGCGGAATTGATTCTCGTGCCGTTTTTTACGCCATTTTCGTTGGTCTGTTCGAGGAAATTGAGCAATTTATCGCAATCATGCTGGTTGTATGAAGACGAAATTGCGATAGATTTCGTGAGGCTATATTCCGAATCCGTATAGTTTTCGGCAAACGCTTTCACGCGGATTTCATAGGTGGATCCACTTACACCGTTGAAAGTCGTGGAAGTTCCGGTTAAACCAGTAATCGCGGTCCAGTCGGATGCTCCGGAAACACGATATTCCAGCGTGTAACTCGTCGCATTTTCTACAGCGTTCCAGCTTACCGCCACCGCTTTCCCGGAAATAGTCGTCCTGGAAACTGTCGGCGCGTCGAGTTGCGGGAACACAATTGCAATCGAGTGCGTCCCATCCGCATTCGTGGCGGTTAACGGAAGCTGGGAAATCGGATTCCCTGACGTTAAAGTTCCAATATTCTCACCATTCGAATTTGTCAAGGTCCATGTGCTATTGGAGAAAGTTATTAAATCTAGCTTTAATTTTCCAATACTCTTTGAGGACACAACAATTTCATCCAAAGTTTCGGAATAACATCTCATTGAGGAGAGCGCAATGTTTTTCGATATATCCAGTGATGTGAATGAGTTGGTTTCGCAATATAACGTCTTTAACGCAGTATTTTTCGATAAATCTAGTGTTGTAAGATGATTGCTGTTGCAGTATAAGGAGGTTAGCGCAGTATTATTCGATACGTCTAGTGCTTCCAGTTCATTAGAGAAACAATAGAATAATTTTAAGTTGGTACAACTAGATACATCTATTGAAGTTAAATGATTAGCTTGAACCTCAAAAGATGTTAATGTGGGACAATCGGAAATATCCAATGACGTTAATTCATTAACACAACAATTTAGTGTTGTGATTGCAGAACAACCGGAAATATCCAATGACGTTAAGTTATTAACAGAACAATCTAGCGATGTTATTGCGGAACAACCAGACAAATTTAGTGTTGTCAATTTAGTGTAATAGCAATTCAATGTTTGTAAGGCGGAGAAACCGGAAAGGTTTAAGTCTCCTACAATATCAATATCTTTTATTTCAATAGCGGTTGCTCGATACACATCGTCAATTAATGTCCAAGTAATTCTCCATGTCCATGTGTTTAGATTGGTAGCGCTATATGAAGAATTGAGCTTTTCACCATTCTTTTTACCATTTTCGTCTGTTTGTTCAAAAAATGCACGAAGTTGATTATATTCATTTTGGTTGTATTTAGTAACAAGCATAATAGAGCTTGAGTCGCTACATTTAGAATGGAAATAATCATCCGCCTCGGCGATAATACGGACGTCGTACACCTCATCCGCTTTTCCGTTGAATGAGGCACTGGTTTCCGTGATTCCGGTGATTGCGTTCCAAGTGGACGTTCCCTCAAGTCGGTATTCGAGCGTGTAACTGGTTGCATTTTCCACCTCGGACCAGCTTGCCGACACAGTTTCTCCGGAAATGGTCAATGTTTCGATTGTCGGTGTAGCCAGTTCCGTTGTGAAGAGAATTTTTTCCCCTGTTTCATTTGTCGCATTTATCGGCAACTCGGTGAGGACGTAGTTCGAGCTTGCATTGGCGACGGTGTTTCCGACCGTATTTCCCGCAAGATTCTTGAAAGTCCACGCGCAATTGGAACCGTCGTATAAGTAAATTCTCGTTTTTCCGATATTTTCAGTCGATAACGCTACTTTTTTCAATGTATCGGAATAACACCATAAATTCACCAATCGGATACACCCAGACACGTTCAGTAACGATAGTTGGTTTCCTTGACAGCTCAATTCCGTTAACATCGGGCAGTAGGAAAGGTCCAGATCGCCGACCAGTCCTTTATTCGCCCACGTAATTTTCTGTACGCGTTTTACATTGTTGGTTTCTGTCCAAGTAACGCCGGTCCAAGTGGCTACGTCATTCACGTTATAGGCCGCGTTCAGTTTTTGACCGTTCTTTACGCCGCTTGCGTCGGTCCGTTCGAGGAATTCTTGCAACTTGACAACGTCGCTGATATGATACTCCGCCAACGTCTCGGAAGTGACAATCGTAATCATTCTTCCCGAAGTATTCGTGGCAAGGGCGGGAAGTTCCGTATAAGGATTCTTGAGTTTTTTGCCATCACAATTGGTGAGCGTCCACGTGCCACTCGTATTCAAATTGATGTTCAGTTTACGCAGACTTTCCTCTGGAACGATAATCGATTTTAGCGTACTGGAATAACAACTTAAATTTGACAATTTCGTGCATTTGGATACGTCCAGTATTGTAAATTGATTGTAGTAGCAATATATTGATTGAAGCGCGTCGCAACCATCGAAGGTCATTGAGGTTAATTGGTTGGAATTACAGGCGAGACTTGTTAACGCGCCGCAATTGGATACATCAAGCGCGGTTAATAGATTATAGTCGCAATTCATGCTGCTTAACGCGGTACACGTTGATACGTCAAGTTCCGCTAATTGATTTCCGTAACAAGTTAAAGATGTTAATGCACTGCACCCAGTCAGGTTTAATCCAGTCAATTTATTTGAGTTACACACTAACGTGGTCAACATCGAGCAGGCGGAAAGATCCAAATTTCCGACCAGATTTTTGGAAATCCACGAAATTCTCGTAATCCGCATCGTGCCGTCGATATCGGACCACGTCACATTTCCCCATGTGTTTACATCGGTAATGTCGTAATTTGCGTCGATTTTTTGACCATTCTTTACGCCATTCTCGTCGGTTTGTTCGAGGAACTTGATGATTTGATGATATTCGTCCGAATTGTACTCGCTTACGGTGATGAAGGTTTCTTCATTACTGTAACTGGAGTCGATGTGGACGTCTGATTCCGCCCTGACCCGGATTTCATAAATGACGTCCGCGGTTCCATTAAAGGTCACGTTGGTTTCCGTTAAACCAGTAACGGTAGTCCATTCCGTCGCGTTACGTCGCTTGTATTCGAGCGTGTAACTGGTCGCATTTTCCACCGCTGTCCAGTTTACCGAGACCGTTGTTCCGGAAATTGACAGAGTATAAATCGTCGGCGTGGCAAGTTCCGTGGAGAACGTAATCGTTTTCCCTGCGTCATTGGTTGCTTTTGCCGGGAAAGTTGTGAACGCGTAACTCGCATTTGCATCCGCAGCGGCACTTCCGATGGTCTCGCCTGCGAGATTCTGGAAGGTCCAAGCGCAGTTGGAGCCGCTGTACAAATAAAATTTCATTTTGCCGAGACACTGCGACGAAATGGCCACCTTTTCCAGCATGTCGGAATAACAGCGTACGTTTATCAGCGAAGAACAATTCGACAGGTCGAGCGTGGTGAATTCGTTTTCTTGGCAAATCAGGTCCGTTAACGAGTTACAGCCGGAAATATTAAGCGCGGTCAGTTGGTTGGAGTTACAATTTAACGTTTTCAGCTCTGTGAGGGCGGAAAGGTTTAATGTGCCTGTGAAGCCATAATTGCTCCAATTTATTTTATTTACACGCTTGAAACCGTTGACATCCATCCACACAACCGTGTTGTTCCACGTCGTCGGATCGTTCACGTTGTAGGTGGAATTGAGTTTTGTTCCGTTCTTTACGCCATTTTCGTCGGTCTGTTCGAGGAAACTCTGCAACGCTTTCACATCGCCATAATGATAACCAACGAGCGTGGGCGAAGTAATAAACGGAATCGTTTTCGTCCCCGCAGCGTTTGTGGCGGTCACCGGAAGTTCGGTAAACTTGTAGTAAGAATTGCCGGTCATAACCGATAGCGTCTCGTCCTTGGCATTCTTAAAGGTCCAAGCGCTATTAGAACCGCTGTACAGAGAAATTTGCGCTTTTCCGATACATGTTTCAGGCATTACAACGTATTCCAACGTATCGGAGTAACAAGACCCCCATGTCAACGCAGTACAATTGGACACGTCCAGTACGGTCAATTGGTTAGAATAACAATTTAAATCCGTCAACGCGGTACAATTGGACACGTCCAGCTCCGTCAGTTGGTTAGAATAACAACTTAAATACGCCAACGCGGTGCAGTTGGATACGTTCAGCTCTGTCAGTTGATTAGAAGTACAGTATAAAGACTCCAATTCGGTGAAGTCGGAAAGGTCTAATTTTCCTGAAAGCGTTTTGGAAGCCCACCTAATTTCTTTTGCAGACTTCAGGCCATCTACCGTTGTCCAAGTGATTGACCATGTGTTCGGGTTATTACTGTCGTAATTGGAATTGATTTTTGTCCCATTCTTAACGCCATTCGCATCGGTCTGTTCGAGGAAATTCTGTAATTTCTGAATTTGGTTCAAATCATAATTGACCAGAGCGGAAGACGCGAAAAGGTAAATTGTTTTACCTGCGTTATTCGTGGCAATTACCGGCATTTCCGTGAGGGTGTAGGCGGAAGACGTAGACGCCGTCGTCGTTCCGACCGTTTGGCCCGTCAGATTCTTGAAGGTCCAAGCACTATTGGAGCCATCGTACAGGTAAATTTTCGTTTTTCCGACACATTCTTCGGAAATGATGATGTTTTTCAAGGTATCGGAGTAACAACGCAATTCCGTTAAAGCCGTGTTATCCGACACATTCAGAGAAGTCAGTTGGTTGTCCGAGCATGAAAGTTTTACTAGCGCGGAACAGCCGGAAAGGTTGAGATCTCCGACCAGTTGTTTTGCGGACCAGTTGATTTCCGTGACGTGTTTTTCACCGTCGATTTCTGTCCAAGTAATTCCTAACCACGTGATTGGATTGAAACCGTCGTACGCGGAATTGATTTTTGTTCCGTTCTTTACGTTGTTTTCGTCGGTCTGTTCGAGGAAATTCAGAATTGCCGCAAGTTCCTCGGCATTGTATCCGACCATCGTTTCAATCGACGACAACGCGTACACCATGATGGATTTCGTTCCCGCCGCATTCGTGGCTGTCGTCGGCAGTGTGGAAAGCGTGTAACTTGACGATGTGCTAGCCGTTTCTCCCGCCGAATTGGTGAAAGTCCAGGCGCTATTAGAACCCGTATACAAGTTAATTTTCACTTTTCCAACGCTCGTTTCCGAAAGGATGATATTTTCCAAATTTTCGGAATAACAATGCAATTCGGTCAAGTTGGCGTTCCCCAACAGATTCAGCGAGGTTAACGGGTTGGAATGACAATTCAAATACTGTAATTGCGTGTTCCTCGACAGGTCCAGTGCCGTCAGCTGGCTGGAATAACACCACAGCTCCTCTAATGCAGTACAACTGGTGACATCTAGTGAGGTTAACGGGTTGGAATGACAATTCAAATACTGTAATTGCGTGTTCCTCGACAGGTCCAGTGCCGTCAGCTGGCTGGAATAACACCACAGCTCCTCTAATGCAGTACAACTGGTGACATCTAGTGAGGTTAACGGATTCATGTTACACCCAAACGAATAAAGTTGGACGCAACCGGTTACATTCAATGAAGTTATTTGATTTCTTGCACTTCTTAATTCCCGTAACTTCTCAAGTCCCGCGACGTTGAGCGAGGTAAGCTGGTTATGTTCACATTCCAGACACTCAAGCATGGTACAATTGGTAAGGTCTAAATCTCCTGCCAGACCTCTTTCACGCCAGTGGATGTACACAACACGTTTTTCGTCGTTATTCTCACTCCAATTGACGCCAGACCATGTGGTTGGATCGTCGGCGTTGTAGTTGGCATTCATTGTCGTACCATTTTTTACCCCCTGTGCGTTGGTCTGCTCGAGGAAGTTCCGTATTTTGGTGAAATCATTTTCATTGTACGGAGCGGTAACTGAGACGGAATGGGTTACGCTGTAGTTGGAATCCGCATACTTTTCCCCTCCGTTAGCTTTCACTCGGAGTTGATAGGTTTTTCCCACTTCACCATTAAAAGTCGTTGACGTTTCCATTACGTCGGTAATAACCGTCCACTCGGTGGCGTTGGTAAGTTTATATTCTACCGTGTAACCAGACGCATTTTCTACGGCTTCCCAACTTACCGAGACAGTCGTCCCGAAACTCGTTGGCGTGTTGTGGGTCGGGACGGAAAGTTGCGTGGCAAATGTAATCATTTTTCCTGCCGTATTTTCGGCAACTATCGGAAGCGTACCAAGTAGGTAACTAGAAGAAGCCATAGCAGTGGTCTCTTCGAGCGTTTCACCTGTGAGAGTTTTATAAGTCCACGCGCTGTTGGAACCATGATACAGGTTAATTTGGGTTTTATTGACGTTGTCAGGTGAAATGACGACATTCGTTAAAGCGTCGGAATAAGCGACGAGGTTCGTCAAATTACTGTTTTTCGACACATCCAGCGTGGAAAATTGGTTACCCCAACAGATTAATTCCGCCAAATTGGTGGTATTCGACACGTCCAGCGTAGTTAATTGACAATTGTTACAATCCAATTTTATTAACGTAGCATTTTCCAACACGGTCAACGAAGAAAGATTGTTGTTTGCGCAATTTAACTCGGTCAAAGCGGTACATGCGGAAAGGTCCAGATCGCCCATAAGTCCACAATTACTCCAGTCAATTGCCGTGATACGTTTCATTCCGTCAATTTCCGTCCATGTGATACCATCCCCCCACGTGGTCGGATCGTTCGTGCGGTAAGCTGGATTGAGACGGTGTGCATTTTTCACTTCCTCCACATCTCTCTGAGCAAGGAAGCTCTGTATCGCATAAACATCCCGAATATCGTAACCAAACAACTTCGGCGACGAAAGAACCTGAACATTATGCGTCCCCGCGCTGTTCGAGACGATTAACGGAAGCTCGGTAAGAGTGTAGGGATACCCCTGTCTACAGGTACCTAAGGTTTCCCCTTCCAAATTCCTAAACGTCCATATACCACCGGACCCAGACCCTAATTGTAACCGGAAATTCTCATTACGGCCATTAGGAACGACAATCTCTTTCAGCGTATCGGAATAGCAATCCAGTGTATATAATTGAGAGTTTTTCGATACATCAATGAATGTCAATTTATTGGAGTAACAGTATAAACTATCTAGCTGTGTACAACTGGATACGTCAAGCGACGTCAATTGATTATTGTCGCACTGTATAGTTGTCAACTGTGTATTATTCGATACATTCAGCGAAGTTAATTGGTTACTGCCACATTGTACTTTCGTAAGGGTGGTACACCCAGACACATTGAGTGAGTTTATCTGAGTACCATGGAAATTTAATTCTCCCAGAGCAACGCAATCGGAAAGGTCCAAATCTCCCACAAAATTGTAACGTTCATGCCTCCAGTCAATATGTGATAACCGTTTTAGACCATCGACTTCACTCCACGAAACAAATTCCCACGTGGTTGGGTCGTTCACGTTGTACTCTGTTCTGAATTTTGCGCCGTTTTTGGTTCCAGAGGAGTCCGTCTGCTCAAAGAAAGTCTGTAATTTGAGAACATCTCCCATGTGATACCCCGCTAAAGTTGGAGTAGTGACAATCTGGATGCTCTTGGTTCCCGCCTCGTTCGTGGCAATTAACGGAAGTTCCGACAGGGTATAAAGGTCGTTGACGTTTTCAGCAACGATTTCGCCATCAATATTTTGGTAGGTCCAACTGCAATCAGAGGCAAAAGTCATTTTCAGTTGGAGTTTTCCGATACACTCTTCCGAAATCGCTATACTTTTCAGCGTGTCAGAATAGCAATCCAGTCTTGTAAGCGCGGTGTTTTTCGACACATCGAGTGACTTTATTTGGTTATCATAGCAC
>JAUNAI010000012.1:17193-18979 GCA_030527705.1 Planctomycetia bacterium
TGAGATAAATCGAGTTCCGTCAGCTGATTCTTCCAGCAACGCAACTTCACAAGCTCCGTATTTCCAGATACATCAAGCGTCGTTAGTTGGTTATTACTACAAATAATGTTTTCCAATGCTGTGCATTTTGTAACATTTAATGTCGCTAATTCGTTAGCACTGCAATATAGCGTTGTCAACGCTCGGCAACTCGAAACGTCCAACGCTGTCAGTTGATTGGAGTCGCAATCCAGTGAGGTTATCGTATTACAGCCCGATAGCGTTAAACTACCGACTAAGTTCTTAGAATCCCAATTGATTGATTGAATTCGTTTAATTCCATCAATTTCCGTCCAAGTAATTCCCTGCCACGTGGTTGGGTCATCGATAAGATACCCGGAATTGAGTTTCATACCGTTTTTCACACCATTTTCGTCGGTCTGCTCCAGAAAAACCCGTAACGGCATAATATCACCCATACAGTAACCTTCCATCATCGTTTCAATCGGCGACGATGGATTCAAGGTGATTGTCTGCGTATTCGCCGTATTTGTGGCAGTTATCGGCAAATTAAGAAGTAGACAGTAAGAATCACTTGCAGATGTCGTACTTCCGATGGTTTCATTCACAGAATTTTTGAATGTCCACGCGGTTTCTGAACCAGGATAGAGGTAAATTCTTGTTTTTCCGATACAATTTGCCGACAGAACGACGTCTTGCAGAGTTTCTGAATAACATGTCAGTTCCAACAACATCGTATTTTGCGCCAAGTCGAGTGTTGTCAACACATTTGACTGACACGCGACACGTTCCAAATCAGTATTTTGCGACAAATTGATTGCCGAAAGCTGATTCGAGCCACAACGCAATTCCAACAACACGGTATTTTGCGTCACATCAAGTGTCGTTAATTGGTTTCCCTCGCAATTCAGAATCTGTAACGCTGTATTTTGGGTCACATCCAGCGAAGTTAAAGCATTTCCACCGCAATTCAGCTCACGTAAGGCGGTATTGGCCGATAGGTTGAGCGAGGTTAATTCGTTACCGTCACAGTGGAGTTTTGTGAGTAATGCGCAACCGGAAAGGTCTAAATCTCCCGTAAAATTAAGATTACCCCAGTTAATCTCCGAAACACGTTTCATACCATCTACATTAACCCACGTGATACCGTTACCCCACGTCGTCGGGTCATCAATATCATACCCAGCATTGAGTTTCGTACCATTTTTCACGCCGTCCGTGTCGGTCTGTTCAAGGAAATTCTGTAACGACGCAACATCGCTGATATGGTAATCCGTCAGCGTGAGTAACGAGAAGAAGTAAATCGTTTTTCTGGAATTTGTGGCGATGAATGGAACCTCAGTAATCTTGTAATCACGTCCGCCACCGATTCTTTCTCCAGCCGGGTTCGTGAATATAAATTGATCGCCTCCATACTGGTCCGTTGCGTCATTCAAATTAATATTCAGCTTGCCACAACACTCCTCTGAAATAACAATCTTCTTTATTGCTTCGGAATAACAGGCTAAATAAGTCAGGTTGTGGTTATTCGACACATCCAGTAAGGATATTGCCGTCAGATTCGTGGACAGCGATGTCAATGCACTATTACACGATACGTCAATATCCGTTATCGGGTTACACGAGCAATTAAGAAATGTTAGTGTTCCATTTCCCGACACATCGAGTTTTTCCAGTTGGTTATAAGAGCATTCAAGATGTGTTAGTGCTACATTTTCAGATACGTCGAGTTCCGTCAGTTGATTGCTGTCACAATTAAGGTGCGTTAGTGCAATATTTTCCGACA
>JAUNAI010000012.1:18989-34129 GCA_030527705.1 Planctomycetia bacterium
CAATTTAATAACGTTAACGCTACGTTTCCAGTTACATTAAGTGCTGTTAGTTGATTGTTGTAGCACTGAAGAGTTTTTAATTCGTTGCAACCTGACAGGTCTAGATTACCAACTAAATTTAGACCCGTCCAGCTGATGTAGGAGAGTCGCTTTACATTATCAATTTCTGTCCATGAAATATAACGCCACGTCGTTGGATCGTCCGCGTTGTATGCGGAATTTATTTTCGTACCATTTTTGACGCCGTTTTCGTCAGTCTGTTCGAGAAATTTTTGTAATCGTGTGAAATCATTATTATTGTACGGTACAGGAATCGTGATGGATTGCGCGTCGCTGTATTCCGAATCCCAATAATCCATGTTTCCTACTGCTTTTACGCAAATTTCGTAGGTCGCTTTCGCGTCACCCGTAAACGTAGTGGTTGTCTGGAATATGTTGGGGATCGTTTTCCAATCAGTTTCACCTGTTTTCCGGTATTTTAACGTGTAACTGGTCGCATTTTCCACTTCCGACCACTTTACAGACACACTCGTTCCGGTAATCGTCGACATTTCCAGCGTCTCCAGCGTCGGCGTAGAAAGCGTGAGTAGCGCGACTGTGTTAAAATCAACCGACTTGCCCGCCGTACTCGTGGCCGTTACCGGAGAGGAGGGAAGCATGTAAAAAGCCCCCTCATTAGCGTCTGTGTTTCCAATCGTTTTCCCAGCAGAATTGGTGAAGGTCCACGCACTACTAGACCCCTCAAACATGTAAATTTGCGTCTTGTTAATGCTCGTTTCAGGAAGTGTAACCTGTTGTAAATTCGTAGAATAACACCATAATTCATTTAAATTCAAATTTTTCGATAAATTCAGCGACGTTAGCTGATTGGAATAACAGACTAAATGCTCAAGCTCCGAATTTTGAGACACATCGAGAGTGTTCAGTCGATTAAGGGAACACTCCAGAGCACGTAACATTGGACAGTTTCTGACGTCTAACTGCGTCAACGCGTTATGATTGCACAGTAGGTCACGAAGTCGTGGAGAATCCGCGATGCGCAACAATTCCAGTCGGTTATTATCGAGTCGTAGTAATTCCAGTTGAGGGCAATTTAATATGTGCCAGTGTCCCGCTAATAAATTGTTATGACAGTGGATTTCCCGCAGGTTGTTATTGTTACTGAGATTTATCGAGGTTAATTGGTTATCTCCACATATCAGTCGCTCAAGTCCTGTGAAGTTAGAAAGGTCCAAGCGTCCCGTCAGATTCCTACCTCCCCACTCAATATTCACTACACGATTTACGCCGTCAATTTCCTGCCAGTAAACTCCCTCCCACGTAAATAGATCGTCCGCGTTATACTCGCCTGTAATTTTTAGGCCATTTTTTATCCCATCGGCATCGATTGTTTCGAGGAAATTGCGTAATTTTGTATATTCCTCTTGACAGTGCGAAACGGGAACTTCATACGATTGCTCATGATATCCAGAATCGATATAATCCCCCTCACCGACAGCTTTTATGCGGATTTCGTACGTCGATTTCGCATTAGCTGTAAATGTCGCAGTCGTTTCAGTTAAATCGCTAATGACGGTCCAGTCGGTAGTGCCCGCAAGTCGATATTCCAGCGTATAACTGGTCGCATTTTCCACTTCATCCCAACTTGCCGACAGCGTCATGTTTGAAGCGTCCATTCCGAAAGCGGTCAGAGTGTTGAATGTTGGCTTAAGTAGTTTAATCATACCGGAATCGTACTCATACTCGTACGCGCCAATATCGACTGCTTCTCCGGAAATGAGTCTTCCTTCAGGAGCCAACTCGCTGTTACCAGCATCAATCGCCGCGCTTTCGGAATGTAGATGCAGATCTAGGGTGTCCGCATTGGTCAAATTTCCGTTCGAATCCAAAACAGGATTGACAACGAAGAGGTCCTGGTCGTCTGTAATATTATTGTTTCCAGTACTGTTTCCACTAATGTTCCTGCCATTATTCATGGAGACGATGCTGTTATCGAGCGTCAAAAAACCGGAAGAGTTAGAAATTCCGCCATTTCTGTTACCAACAATTGTACAGTTAGTGACTGTTAAAATACCATTAATGTAGTTGAAAATACCACCACCATTTAAACCAGTCGAGTTTCCATACAATGTAGAGTTGATAATGGTTAGTTCTACATGTGATTTATTTTCAATTCCTCCGCCATTTTTGCTGGCGGTATTTTCTGAAATGGTACAGTCTATAATCGTCATCGTACCACTGTTGCATAATCCGCCACCGTCATCAGAGACTGAATTTTCGGAGATTGTTGAGTTGGTTACGACTAACGTTCCATTATTGAAAATCCCACCGCCGTCGCCATCGCCAGAATTGGAAATTGTATTGCCGTTAATTGTCGAGTTGGTTAACGTTAAATTACCATAATTATTGTAAATTCCCCCGCCTCTGGTAAGGTTCATGGTACTGCCATTGATTCTGCCGCCGGTAATCGTCAGACCTCCGAGATTTACTTCGGGGAACGTTGCGTTACTGTTTCCCTGAACGGTCATCACTCGGCATACTCCGTTCGCGTCAATCGTCAGGTCGTTGGTGAACGTACCGTCGGCGTTTATCGAGACAATCGTGACGGAACCGTGCTGGGAATCAACATCGATGATAATTTCATCCGTTTGCGCGGTGTACGTAATCGTATTATTATCTGCCGTTGTGCGGACAATGATTAAATCGTCTTCCACCGTCGTTTTCGCGGTTGCAATCGCCGACTTGAGGTTCTCAAGAGACAGGTCCGTATTTGCGATTTCAATAATATTCAACTCACTTTGTGTTTCCGGTAAGTTTAGGTCTGCGTATTCCGTGTAAATTGCAGAATAATCGGACGATGATAATGCACTGGTGGATAATAGCTTGTTAGAAACATTGCTTTCTTCAGACGCCACGCTTTCAAGAAGCGAAAACGTTACGCTATCCGTAAAATCCGTTTCGTCAGTTGGTGTGCCAAAAATCGCAGTTTCGTCCTGTAAATCAGATGCGGAAGCTGGAGAAACACTGAGCATCTGTCGTTTTTCAAGAGCCTCGAGACGCAAAATGGATTGTGAATGATTCGTTTTCTTGCTGCTTTTATTTGTGTGAAACTTTTTCATGAAATTTCCCTTCTTCATGTGATGAAATTTTGTGTAGTAGTTATGTTGTGGATGTTTTTTGGTAAATATAGCTTTGCATACAATTACCCATTGTTTATTATAGCAAATTCAGAGACCATGTCAAGTGTTTTTTAAAATAAAAGGATAATTTTCTAAAAAAATAAGAAATTTCGATTTCGAATTTAAATTCCACCTCTCCTTGACAACTTTCTCTCTGTTCGTTATAATGAAAATATTGTGTCGGTCAGACGCTAAATTGAAATTTCGAGTAGAATTACGGAAGATAGATAAGATGGAGGAAAGGAGAACGGAATGGCGCGGAAAATTACGATGTACTCGGCACAGTGGGGCGATTTGGATTTCGATGTTTTCGCTAAGAAAATGAGTGATTTCGGATATGATGGTCTGGAACTGAAATGTACGCTGGATCGGCCGAATGACCATTTTAACGTCCGTGTCGCACTCGATGATGAGACGTACTGTGAACGGAAGCACGCGAAACTTGCGGAGCTGAATCTCGGTGTCTGGGCGCTGTCGGCTCACAGTTATGGTCAGTTAATTCTCGATGAACTCGACGTTCGTCATCGCGGAATGGTTCCGGAATATATCTGGGGGGATGGGGACCCTGCCGGTGTGCGTGAGCGCGCGATTGAGGAGATGAAACTGACGGCGCACGCAGCGAAAAAGTTCGGTGTTTCTGTCGTAAATGGCTTCACCGGCTCGTCGATATGGAAATATTTTTACTCATTTCCGCCAGTTCCACCTGCGTGGATTGATGATGGATTTAAACTTCTCGCGGACTGCTGGATTCCAATTCTTGACGAGTTCCAGAAATGCGGCGTGAAATTCGCGTTGGAGGTTCACCCGACGGAAATCGCGTTCGACTTGTGGAGTGCGCGTCGGACGCTGGAAGCACTGGAGTTCCACCCGGCTTTCGGGTTCAATTTTGACCCTAGTCATCTTCTCTGGCAGGGGGTGAATCCCGTGAAATTCCTCCGTGCGTTCCCGGACCGTATTTTTCATGTGCATGTGAAGGACGTTCTGCGGAATCGTGACGATGATGAGGCGGGGATTTTAGGTTCGCACCTGAATTTTGGCGATTACCGACGTGGCTGGGATTTTCGCAGTCCGGGCCATGGTGAGGTTGATTTTGAGGCGATTCTCCGTCATCTGAATGTGATTAATTATCAGGGACCGCTTTCCGTTGAGTGGGAAGATAGTGGGATGAATCGTGAATATGGTGCGCAAGACGCGCTTCAGTTTGTTCGTCGACTTGATTTCTCACCGAGTGACGTAGCATTCGACGCGTCGTTTATTCGAAAGGCGTAAAGAGTTTCGTTTCATTTACATCAACTTACATTTTCATTAAAATTATGTCCATTATCGGTACGCTTTTTGAAATTCGTGAGTTTTCCATTTTTGATGGAAGCGGGATTCGGACGACCGTTTTTCTGAAAGGGTGTCCGTTACGGTGCGCGTGGTGCCATAATCCGGAAGGTATCGCGTTTCAGCCGGAAATCTTATATAATGAACATAAATGTAACCACTGCGGAAACTGTAAAAAGGTATGTCCCACGCCTGAAAAATGCGTGACTTGCGGTACGTGTGCGAGAAGTTGCCCGACTGGAGCGCGTAGAGTGTGTGGTTTTCAGATGAATTCAGATGACTTGGCGTCGCAGTTACTGAAACAGGCGGATATTTTTGCCATGTCCGGTGGTGGTGTGACTTTTTCCGGGGGAGAACCACTTGCGCAAGCGAAGTTCGTGCGAGAAGTAATGAAAATCTTGCGTGACGCGAAAATTTCTACTGCGGTCGAGACTTCTGGGGCTGTGAGTGAGGAAAATTACCGACTCGGTCTGGAATTGGCGGATTTCGTTTTTCAAGACCTGAAACACCCTGATGCGGATGCATTTCAATATTATACCGGTGGAGACTTGAATCTCGTTCTGAAAAATATCGCGTGGCTCTGTGAGTCGGGAAAACCGTTTATTTTCCGTATTCCGCTGATTCCTGAGGTGAATGATTCTGCTGAGTGCATGACGAATTTCGCGAAAATTGCGGCAGGAATTCCGACGCTCCAGTGTGTGGAAATCTTGCCGTATCATGTCACGGCGGGGGCGAAATATCATCTTGTCGGGAAGGTGTATAAGCCGGAATTTCCGGAGGAACGGACACACGAGATTATCACCGAGCCTTTTACTGAGAGGAACGTGCCGTGGAAGATTCTGTAAAATTTTTATCGGGAAAGTCGCCGGAGTCGTGGGATATTATTATCATAGGAGCGGGACCGGCGGGGATTTTCGCGGGAATCGCGTCGGTAGGATTTTCATGTGAGAATCGGAAACGGGTTTTGATACTGGAAAAAATGTCCAGAGCGGGGCGGAAGCTGTTAATTTCGGGTAGCGGACGGTGTAACTTGACTCATGTTGGCCCGATACGAGAGTTTTTCTCGCGGTACGGACGGAAAGAGCAGTTCGTGAAGCCTGCGCTGATGAATTTTAGTAATGAAAATCTTTTAGAGTTCCTGAAAAGCCGTGGTTTATCATGTTTCGAGCTGAATGATGGGAAGATATTTCCGCGCTCCGAGCGTGCGCGTGACGTGTTGGAGACGCTTCTTTCTGCGTGTAACGATTTTCATGTGCGTCTGGATTATGAACAGGAAATTGAAAATCTGAGCTGGGATTCCACTACGGAACGGTTTCTGATTCGTACGGTGTCCGGGCGGAAGTTGTCGGCACAGAAAATAATCATCGCAGTGGGTGGGAAGTCGTACCCGACGACGGGTTCCACGGGGGATGGTGTCGGTTTTGCGCGGACTTTCGGGCACTCGATAACGCCACTGAAACCTGCGCTGACGCCGATTTATGTGGAACGTTATTCTTTCACATCGTGTGCGGGAATCGCTCTACCGGACGTGCATCTTTCCCTGTGGCGTGGTGGACAGAAAATCGGAGCACATATCGGCGACGTTCTTTTCACGCACCACGGACTTTCTGGACCGGGAATTCTTGACATGAGCCGGGATTTTGAGGCGGGTGATGTTCTGCGACTTGCGTCGGTGCGTACATTTTCACTGTCGGACTGTACGTTTACGCTCTCAGACCGTGGATTGAGCGAGTTGTTACAGGAAAACCCTCAGCGTGAAATCGGAAATCTGTTACGCTCGGCGTTCGAGTTGCCGGACCGATTCGTGGTGGAGTTACTTGCGTCGGCTGGAATTTCGGAGCGTCTGCGTGCGTGGGAGGTGACGAAAAAAGTGCGGAAAGTCATTTTAGGGCTTCTGACTGATTTTCCGTTTACCATTCAAAAAGTCGGTGGTTTTCGTGAGGCGATGGTGACGGCCGGTGGTGTGAATGGGGCGGAGGTGAACCGGAAGACGATGGAGTCGAAACTCGTTTCAGGCCTGTATTTTGCGGGTGAAGTGCTCGACGTGGACGGTGACACAGGCGGTTTTAATCTTCAGTTCGCGTTCTCATCTGGTGTTCTCGCAGGACAGAATGCACGGAAAACGTTACGTTCAGTGTGTGATGAGGTAAAAAAAGTAAAGAAGTAGGGTACTTTTTTCTTTTTTTACCCCTTTCTTTACTCCTACCTACGATACTCACCGTAATTGAATACTGTTTATTAGATTTTTTAATTTTACACGAAAAGGAGAACATGATGAAACTATCACGCCGTAACTTTTTAAAAGCGAGTTCCGCGTTAGGGCTGGCTTCTTTCATGCCGCAGTATATCGCACGTCCGGTGGTGGGGCAATCGGTCTCGGAACGGATACGGACAGCGTATATTGGTCTGGGAATGATGGGAATCGGTGATGCTTACGGTTTTAATTGGCAGTCGGACATCGTTGCTCTGTGTGATGTTGATACGAAATATGGTCTTGCGACGGCGATTAACGCGAAAATCGGACGGAAGGTGGACGGTGTGTGGCAGGAACCGGCTGCGTATACAGATTATCGGAAAATTCTGGAGCGTAACGACATCGACGCGATTGGTGTGAGCACGCCGGACCACTGGCATACGAAAATTTCGGTCGAGGCGATGCAGTCGGGGAAACACGTATTCTGTCAGAAACCGTTAACGCTGACGTTGGAAGAAAATATCCTGATTCGGAACGCGTGTAAAAAATATGGGAAGGTGTTTCAGATTGGAACCCAGCAGAGGTCCCAGCGTGAACAGTTCGCTCGTGCTGCGTTGATGGTACGTAAAGGCCTGCTTGGTGACATTGTGCGGACAACGTGTATCGTAGATGGTGGGCGGACTTCCCCGGAACTTTCTCGTGCGGAGGTACCGGAGACGCTCGACTGGAACATGTGGCTTGGTCAGGCACCGCTAGTGAATTATATGGCTTCACCAGATAATCAAAATCCGTGGACGAAACAGCCGATTCCGCACTGGAGTAACTGTCACATTATGTTCCGCTGGTGGTTTCAGTATTCAGGAGGACGCATTACGGACTGGGGTGCGCACCACGTGGACTGCGCGTTGTGGATGCTTGGGCGACAGACTCCGGAGCTTGTGCCGATTTCGTACACGCCGTCGAATGTGACATTCCTCACGGATTATAAAGATGGGTACCCGGTCAAGAGTAATATCTTTAACACGCCGGTAACGTATGACATCGACTGTAAATTCTCCGACGGAACGGATTTCGCGATTCGTAGCTCCGCGAAAGACCCGAACGGGATTCTGGTAGAAGGAACAAAAGGGAAAATCCACGTAAACCGCGCGAGAATTGCGGGGAAAATCTACGACGAGGGTGGTTGGAAAACGTTCACAGACGAGGATTATGACGGTCTGTACAACGGAAAGCGTTTCGAGGACCACAAGGCGAATTTCTTCCGCTGTATCCGCGAGGGTGGCACGCCAGTTTCCGACGCAACGACGAACATTCTCTCGATGCATGTCTGTCACTTAAGTAATATCGCCTGCCGTTTGAATCGCCCAATTCAGTGGGACGCGGTAAATGAGAAAATCGTTGGCGACGAACAAGCTGCGTCGTTCTTCTCCCGGAAACAACGTAAAGGTTTCGAGTTACCGAAAGTGGAGTAGTCTAGGAAAAACACAAGAAGCAGAGCGAAGGAATTACGCGTTTTTACGCTCTCTGCTTTGCTTATTGCGCGTTTTCATAAAAAATTCCCCGACGCTCTTGACAAACGCTCTAACGTCAGCTATACTAGAGAGATTCGTAAACGTATTATTTTGCATACTCCGACTATTATTAACCATAACACAAGGACGAAAATCATGAAGAAATTACTGTTTTTACTGACACTCACACTTCTCTTTTCTGCGCACATTTCCGCTGCGGAAGCGGGGAAGAATAATCTCGGTCTGTTTCCCTTCTTCACGATGGGGGAGAATATCGCCGACATTTGGCTAAATCCGACCAGTCAGAAAGAAGCGGGCGTGGATGGGCAGGTACTTGTGGACGGCGACCGATTCATCACGGAGAAGAACGGGAAAGAAATTCGGTTCTGGGGCGTGAATACCTGTTTCTCGATGAACTTCCCTGAAAAAGAAGATGCGGTTAAGTACGCAAAACGCATGGCAAGTTTCGGCATTAACGCCGTTCGGCTTCATCATATGGACAGTCACGACATCTGGGGAAAGAATCTTCCGGACGTGACGAAAATCGACGCAGAACAGCTTGATAAGCTCGACTGGCTCATTTATCAGTTTAAGTTGAACGGGATTTACGTCAATATTAACCTTCACGTTTCCCGCACACTCGATGACCGTGTTGGTTTCCGTCCGAAATCGGAAAGTCCGAATTATAATAAGGGGCTCGACAATTTCCACCCGAAAATGATTGAGGCGCAGAAACAGTACGCTCGTGACCTGCTCACTCACGTGAATCCGTACACGAAGATGGCATATACGGATGACCCGTGCGTCGCGATGATTGAGATTAATAATGAAAATAGCGTCGTCGCGTCTTGGTTCTGGGGTAATCTGGATACGCTGGGAGCCGAGTATGAGGCGGAATTCCAGAAACAGTGGAATGTCTGGCTGAAAAAGAAGTATTCTAGTACCGAGGAACTCCGTAAAGCGTGGGGGTGCAAGATTTATCCGTATCAGGAAAGTATCGTACCTGCCGATTCGTTTAAGGATGCCGACGCGCTCCAGAATTCCGCGTGGAAATGTGAGAATGGTTCCGGAAGTCAGGCGAAACTCGAGTCGAAAGACGGTATTTTACGCATGGTTGTCACGAAATGCGGTGAAGTCTCATGGAATCCGCAGTTTTATTTCTCTAACTTCCCGATTCAGGGAGGAGTGCCCCATAAGGTGAAATTCCGTGTCCGTGCACTGGAACAGGAATCGCACCAGCTCTCGACGGGGTGCTCGCAGAATCACGCAGAATGGCAGAATCTGGGATTTTCTCGCCGTTTCGATGTGGGAAAAGAATGGAAAGAGTATGAATACACATTCCTCGCCAACCAGGATGACCCGAAAGCGCGTCTTGCGTTCAGCGGTTTTAAGCCGGGAGTGTATGAATTCGCCGACGTTTCCCTCGTGCCGGGGGGTGAAATCGGAATCGGTAAGGAAGAGAAACTTGAAGACGGTTCCGTCCGCATCGTCTATCAGCGTAAAGATGGATATTCTGCGACGCAGGAAATGAAGAGTGATTTTGTCAACTTCCTGATTGACACGGAGACAAAATACTGGTGTGAGATGAAGGATTTCATTAAGAATGACCTTCACGCAAAAGCCCCGGTCTGTGGTACTCAGCTCAATTATGGAGCGCATTACGCACAGGGAAAGATGGACTACTGCGATAATCACGCATACTGGAACCACCCAAGTTTCCCCGGTCGTCCGTGGGACGGTGGGAACTGGAAGCTCGGAAACACTTCCATCTCCAACACGCTGGGAAATAATTACGCGACGGTCACGAATCTGGCGAATAACCGCGTTTTGGGGAGACCGTACACTGTAAGTGAATATAATCATCCGTATCCGAATCTTTACGGGGCGGAGTGTATGCCGGTGATTTCCTCGGTTGCAGGTTTCCAGCATTGGAACGGGATTTTCATCTTCGCGTGGTCGCATAATAAGGCTTTCAGCCCGGAAGAGACACCGAGTTTCTTCGACATTAAAGGGAATTCTGTCCAGCTCGTGCACATGATTGCGAGCCATAATCTGTTCGTCCGTGGTGACGTGAAACATGCGGACAACGTGAAAAACGCGGAGAAAGTCGTTTATGAAGTCGGTGACCAGCAGGAACGTGACATTCTCGCCAGTGCGTCAGGCGGTTACAGTCGCTCACTCGCGTCGGTCGGCTTCTGTCATGAAAATCCCATGCTTACCTCCGTCGGCGTGCGTCTCTCTGACCTGAACATTTCCGACCCGGACACGGATGGAGTGAAACCTTTCGTGAAACCGGAAGACCACCAGTCACCGAAGAAAACCGTCTCGAATACGGAACAGCTCCGGTGGAACGGTGAAATCGAGAATCGCGGGTTCTATCAGGTCGACACTCCACGCACGAAAATCTTTACCGGTTTCATTCAGGGACGGACTTTTGAGTATAAAGACGGGATGAAGATTGAATTCGGTGAAACACTCCTCGACTGGGCGACCATTTCTTACACGCAGACGAAGAAAAACCGTTGGCTTCTGGCGGCGACGGGACTTCAGAAGAATACGGACTGTGTTTTAGGTCTGTACGCGGAAAAAGTCGTGGACACGCCGGTGGAAGAGTATCCGAACCTGATTAATAAACAGATTACGTTCTGTCAGAATCGGGGACGTGCACCGCTGATGTGTGAGGGAATCCCAGCGAAAATCACCATTCCGGCACCGGAAGGGGTCACGGTGAAGTATTATCCACTCGATGGAAACGCGAAACCGATGTGTGAACTGACGGCAAAACGCATCGACAGTGACCACGTTCAGCTGGAAATTTCTCGTGAATATAAAACGCTCTGGTATGAAGTCGTTTTTGAGAAATAAACCGTAATTAGAGGTACAGGGGTAAAGAAAGTAAAAAGTAGGGTGACTTTTTTTCTTTTTTTACCCCTACACTTTTTCCCCCTTTACAGCCTCACCACAGGGAGATGGATTTATTTAAAGTCTGAAGGTGAAAACCTTTGGGAGAAGGTTTCCCTACCCGAAAAACATGATACCTACGGGGTAAAGAAAGTAAAAAGTAGAGTGACTTTTTTTCTTTTTTTACCCCTACACTTTTTTACCCCCTCTTGCAGGAAAGTTGAGTGTGTGGTAAAATGATAATTGTATTACTGTTTTTCGTCCTGCCGAAATGAAAATTGTGAGGGTAAATGTGAGGTTAAACATGAGGATAAATGTAAATATGATGAAAATAAAATGGGTGCTGGTTACGTTTTTCGTTGCGCTCTCAGTGTGTGTGACGTCTCCGTTAAAAGGTGAAACCGGAACTAAAACAGGAACCGGAACTGGGACAGAGACGGAAACGGGGACCGGGGAGAATGTGAAAGAAGGAACGAGTAAACTTCAGTCTTTCCGTGACGCGGGGATGCCGGAAGAGATTCTGTTTGCGATTCGGAAGCCGAGCATCGACGGACACTGGTACGGAAATATTAGTTACTACGCCACGGACGTCTGTCGGCAGACTTTCCCGAAAAACACGGGCGGAAAGCTCTGTATTTATAACACGCGCACGAAAGAGTGTCGCACGATTTTCGAGGACCCGAAAGGGAATATCCGCGACCCACAGATTCATTATGACTGCGAGAAACTCGTTTTTTCCTACCTTCCAGCGGGGAAACATCATTATAGTTTATATGAGATAAATCTCGACGGAACGGGCCTGAAACAGCTTACGGGAATCGGCGAGGACACGCAGGCACCCGGGACGGAAGACTTAACGCGATTCGCTCCGGCAGGGTGGGACGACATCGAGCCGACGTATTTACCGGACGATCAGATTATTTTCTGTTCAACGCGTGCGAAACGGTACGTTCAGTGTTGGCTGACACAGGTGGCGACGCTTCATAAGTGTAACGAGGACGGCACGAATATCCGTCAGATTTCGTGTAACGTCGAGCAGGATAACACACCGTGGGTCTTGTCGAACGGGCAGATTATTTATATGCGGTGGGAGTACGTCGACCGGAATCACCTGACGTTTCATCATCTCTGGACGGCGAATCCTGACGGAACACGACAGATGGTGTTCTTCGGGAATCAGCATCCAGGTGGGGTTTTTCTCGGACCGAAACCGATACCGGGGACGGGGAAAGTCGTAGCGACGTACTCTCCGGGACACGGAATGAGGGAGCACTACGGAAAGGTGGCGATTTTCGACCCACGGAATGGACCGGATGATAAACAGTCGGTGAAATTCGTCAGTCTCGGGAATAACCACAGTGACCCGTGGGCGTTCTCGGAAGACCATTTTCTCGTGGCGGACCATACGAAAATGGTGATGCTTTCCGGTGATGGAATCGGTGAGGTTCTGTACGAGTTACCGCCGGAGTTGGTGAAGGAAGGGTACTGGATTAATGAACCGCGGCCCGTGATGAAGCGTGAGCGTGAAGTGGAAATCGCCGACGTGACGGACCCGACGCGGGATTATGGGACTTTCGCGCTGATTAACCTTTATAAAGGGCGTCAGATGAAGGACCTGAAACCGGGAACGGTGAAGAACCTACTGATTTATGAAGTGTTACCGAAACCGATTAACTACACGGGCGCGATGTCGGAAATTTCGTCAGGTGGTACGTTCTCCGTCGAGCGACTGTTGGGTTCCGTGCCGGTCTCGGAGGAGGGAAGTGCGTATTTTAACGTGCCGGCTATGCGGAGTCTGCTCTTCTGCGCAATGGACGAAAACGGTCACTGTGTGAAAAGGATGAACTCCTTCACGTCTGCGATGCCCGGTGAATTGACGATATGTATCTGGTGTCATGAAGACCGACTGGAAACGCCGGATGTCGAAGACCGTGGGAAAATTAACCAGATTATGCGCCGTCCGCCGGTGAATCCGGAGCCTGTGGAGGGTGTGCCGGAGATTATTGATTTTGCGCGTGATGTGCAACCGATTCTGGATAAACACTGCCTAGAATGTCATAATCCCGACCGTGAAGAGGGTGGGTTTAACATTTCCGGGAACTGGGCACCGCTCTACAGTATCGGGTACCAGATGATGTCATGGCGCGAGCTTTTCGGTGATAATCGGGTGAAATTACCGTACCATCTGCATGAGAAGTCGAATTTTAAGCCGTACGAAATCGGAACGGGGTCCAGTCGGCTACTGAAGCTGATTGAGGAGAAACATGAGGGCGTGAACATGCCGGAAGAGGAACAGAAAATGATTCGGTTCTGGCTTGACGCGGGTGCTGCGTACTCCGGGACGTATACGGTCAACTGCTGGGGCGGTTTCGGTTACTGTATTCAGAACAGTGCTCACCGTCCTGATAAAGACTGGCCCGAGACGAAAGCGATGGAGGACGCGATGCGCCGTCGGTGCGACCGCTGTCACTGCCCGACGGAAGAAGAAAAGAAAATCGGACGGTATAACCTGCCTGCGCAGTTCTACATTAATTATTATCCGTACGAGGAACACCAGAAGAACATTTTCGTTGCGCACACGCTGAGTGAAGACGGCGGGCGTTACAGTCGGCATGAAGTCTTTAACCTCTCCTACCCGGAAAAGTCGAAAGTCTTGACGGGTCCCCTGTCGAAATCGGCTGGCGGTCGGGGAATCTGTGAGGCGAAAAGCTGTGAGGTTGTGTTTACTGACGTGAATGACCCGGATTATCAGGCGATTTTGGCGGGAATTGAGCGTGGGCGACGCTACATCATCGAGGAAGAAAATCGATGGTGTATGGCTCTCGACACGCCGAATAACGGGAAAGACTGTCCTGTGGGATTTGTTCCACGTCCGCAGTACCTCCGTGAGATGATACGTTATGGTATCCTTCCAGCGGACTGGGACTTTAAGAAACCGCTAAATCCGTGGGAGCTAGACGAGAAATACTGGAAATCGCTCCAGTACGTTCCGGTGAACCGATAAAATAACCTCTAACAACTTTCCTCCCTTAACAGGGGATAAAAAGCAGGGTGAGGGTAAAGAAGGGGTAAAAAAGTAAAAGAGTATGGTGACTTTTTTACCCCTAGACTTTTTATCCTTTTTTACCCCTCCTTGACGGTTGCGATGTTTTGTGGTATAATAAATAGATTAGGTGTGCGACTGTGGTTTAATCGCAGTTTCGGTCGCAGTTTAGTCACAGTCAATTACGGAAGAGGGTAGTATGACGGCAAGAAATTTAGTCGTTGCCCAGAGTGGCGGTCCGACGTGTGTTATAAATAGCTCCCTACAGGGCGTGGTGGAAGCGGCGCGGTGTTTCGAGAATATCGGAACTGTTTATGGCGCGGTTCACGGAATTGAAGGCGTTCTGACGGAAGATTTAATTGATCTGACCGCACAGAATCCACAGGAAATCTCACTCCTGCGGTATACTCCTGTCGCAGGTTCCATTGGGACATGCCGTTATAAGCTGAAAGAGTGGCAGACGGAAGATTTTGACCGCGTTATCGAAGTTTTTAAGGCGCATAATGTCGGTTATTTCCTCTATAATGGCGGAAACGACTCAATGGATACTGCGAATAAAATCGCTGAAATGGCGAAAGTCCGCGGTTTGGACCTTACGGCCGTTGGCGTTCCGAAAACGATTGATAATGATGTCGGGGACAGTGAATTTAAGCTCGTCGATCACACCCCTGGTTATGGTTCCACCGCGAAATACTGGATGCATACCGTTCAGTATGCGAATCAGGAGAATAAAGGTTCCTGTCCTGCCGACCCGGTTCTCGTAATGCAGGCGATGGGGCGTAAAATCGGTTTTATTCCTGCTGCTGCGCGTCTGGCCGACCCGAAGCGTGAGATGCCATTACTGATTTACATGGCGGAATCACCATTTACGTTGGAAGAAATTCATGAGCAGGTGACTGCGAAACACCGTGAATGTGGACGGTGTGTCGTGGTGTTTAGTGAAGGTTTTAATGTCGGTTCTCTTGTCGTACTGAAAGACTCTTTCG
>JAUNAI010000504.1 GCA_030527705.1 Planctomycetia bacterium
CTGAAACCCCAGCTGAGACCCCAGCTGCTCCGGCTCCGGCTGAAAACGCCACTCCAGCTCCGGCGGAAGCTCCTGTGGCTCCGGCTACGGGTGCTGACGCGGAAAAGGTCGCGGAAGAAGTGAAAGCTGAAAATGCGGAAGCTGTGAAACCGACTGAAAACGTGGACGCCACGGAAAAAACGGAAGTAAAAGAAGAAGCGGTGTCAGTTCCGGCAGTTGTGAAACCGGGACTTTATCTGGGTGTAGAACTCGGTCCTCCGGCGGATACCAGCCCGATGGCAAGTTCTGAGGCAGCGCGTCCTGAATGGACATTCCGTGGACTGTACGAGTACGCGTTACTGTTCTCCAGCTCCTGCCCAGAATTCATTTTGATTTTCTGTATCCCGACAGTGTTGGTCGCGATTTTCTTCCTGATGCCGTTCATCGTGAAGTTACCGGGCGGTTACTTTATTAACCTCGGTTACTTTATCGTTTTCGCGCTCGTGATGATTTACCTCACCATGGCCTCTTATGAACGTGACGCCAAAAATGAATCGTACCAGACCGCGATGAAAGCAGAACACGAAAAAGCAGTCGCAGTTTACACGGCCATTCAGGATTTCGGTGGTATCCGTAAGAGTGGCGCGCTCTCCATGATTTCCGAGAACGTAGCGTCTGCGTCCGACGCGGAAGTGAAAATCCCGACGGGTCCGGAAGTGTTCAAGAAACACTGTGCGTCCTGCCATCCATACGCTCCGGCTGACGCATCCGTGACGGGTGATGACATTTTCCGTCTTGAGACGCCGACTGCGCCGAATCTCTACGGTTATGGCACACGCGACTGGATTGCAGGCTGGTTCGACAAGGATAAAATCGTCTCGGTCGACTATTACGGTTATGAAAATTCACCCTTTAAGGATGAAAACATGGCACTCTTCGCGCAGTCTTTAGCCAACGAGATCGCGGAATTCGAGAAACCGGCCGTGGAAGAAGATGATTCTTATGATGAAGAATCAGATGATGAATCGTACGACGAAGAGTCGGAAGAGAGTGAAGATGCAGAAGAAGCGGAAAATAAAGTGAATCCGCGTGAGGAAATTGCACAGGTAATCGACCTGATGGTGGCGGAAGCCTCACTGGTCGCACCGCGTGAGACGGCAGTCGAGATGAAGCGTCTGCGTCGTCCGTGGAAGACAGATAAAGGTGAACCGGTCCGCGAGATGATGGAATACCGGATTGACGGAATTGACACCGCCGCACTGGAGATTTATCGGAATCGCTGTCTGAAATGCCATGCATTCTATGATTATCCGATTGGCCAGAAAGGTCATGAAAGTCCAGATCTGACGGCTTATGCCTCGAAAGAATGGACGAAAAAGGTCATTGCCGACGCGAGCAAGTTCTATAAGGGAAACACGATGACGATTTTCCATGCGGAACCGGAAGGGTCGGAGAATAATCTGATGACGGCACTGGAAATTGAAGTCGTTTCAGCATGGCTGACGCAGGGGAATGTGAAAGCGGAAGCTGAAACGGAATCGGAAGAATAATCCATAAAATTTGAGTCCGAAACGTCTCATAACGCCTTCTCTTTTAGGGGAGGCGTTTTATATTTAGTGTAATAAATTCCATCTTCTTTTATTTCACATTACAGAAATGACTATCGGAATAACCGTTTTTCTCTCAATTGTAAAGTAGAAGCCGTAACTTTTCTCACTAGGATTTTATAAAGAGTATTATAATATGGCGTAATACGGGATAATATGGGATA
>JAUNAI010000155.1 GCA_030527705.1 Planctomycetia bacterium
GTAAGAGTCAGGTGAAAGTTAAGTAAGAGTTAAGTGAAAGTCAGGTAAAAGAAAAACGTCGAGCCTCTGAACATTATGATGCCCAGAAGCTCGATGAATATGAACTCATGTTCTGTATTTATTTTCGTGGTTTATTTTTTTCTCTTATTTCTTTTCTTTACGGCAGAAACGACGACTTCCGAGGATTCCTCCTACACCCATGAGTAATAACGCCCACGTCGTAGGTTCCGGAACTGCATTGGGGTCATAAGAAGTAATTCTTAATCCGGCCCAGTTCGCTTCTCCACCATTGGTACTTCCAAAAATACCAACAATTTTACCCAATTCATCTGGTGAAAGGTACCAGATTTCAGAACCTTTTACGTTTCTTTCATCTCCATTAATCTTGAACCACGAATTACGGTCTGTATTATAAGAAGTTAAAATTTCAAGTTCATACATTTCATCAGGATTCAGTCCGGTAATTTCGAAATCGAGAGGCTTTTTGGAATTTCCCGCGAAAGTGAACATATAATCCGTCGTGAGTGGAGTGTATTCACTATATCCTGCCCACCCAGTAACATCACCCAAAACAGTCAATTTAACGGAAGTCATGTTACCTGCCGAGTCGACGAGTGCCATGGACGGATCTTTCGTCGGAGTTCCGCTATGCGCCTGAAACTCAAAAGCGTTCCACACACCACCTTCAGTTGCTGTTACAGGAACCGGTACCTGTCCACCCGTCGGATTCACACCCTGAAAATCGACGAGAATGTTCCCGTTACCTACTGAAATTCCACCGGTATACTCAATCAGTTTCATTTCTTCCAGTGACGCGAAATTCGGTAGGTCATTCAGTACTTTCGCTGTCTGTGAACCGTCCACGACCAGTCCGCGCGTCGTCATTTTTCCACTCGCGTCCGTTGTCGTCAGGAAATAAGAGGTATCTTTCTCCAGCATAGAGAATGTCAGACCATTTACTGCGCCATCTTTAGCCGTCGTTTCGATTCCGACCGTCGAAAACACGCCATTATCACGATGCATGAGCGTTTTTGTCGCTTTTGTGGGAGAAAAATAATTCATCGCCTGATTATTAGTGAAAGAGCCGGTAAATTCCGTCTGACCGTTACCTGCATGGGTCACTTTATCCACGAACATGGAACCTGCATACTTGTCACCAACGATGCGGATTTTCTGACCCTTTTTAAGGTCGACAACGTCAAAAAAATACACGTCTGCCTTACCGTCGTTCAACGCAGAATTCAGGTTAACCGTATATTCCGTAAGTACTTGAGCATCCGAATTATTACTGCTGAGCACCTGTAATTTCATCGTGCTGTTATCCGATAATTGGTCGGAATCCTTAGTGCCCAAGTCATTAATAACCCCGATACGCACATGGGAAAGGTCGTTGTCCGCATATATTCCAGCTTGATTAAAGTCAGAACCTAAATCTCTTGCATAACCCGCACCAGCAGATGTACTCGGATTTCCCGGATGGTCAATCTGATAGGTACCCGTTACCTGAGCGCTTGTGCCACCGTATTTCCAGTCGGGATAACCGGCATCCCAGCTCCCAAGAATTGTTGTGTGCAGAAAACCGTTACTACCGTAGATATTATTACCGTCTCCATCGAATGACTTAGCAACACTGTCAGTCCGCCATTTCGCAGCTTCATTCGTCGTATAGTCCGTTCCCGTTCCGTCATAGACACCCGTATAATAAATTACAGGTTCTGCTTTTACCTGTCCCGCCATAATAAGACTGGATAATCCCAAGAGGGATCCAACTCCCAATCGCTTTACATACATGGAAAGGGCAAAATATGATGATCCTGTTTTCTTCATAACGGATATTCCTTAAAATTTAAAATATAATATATCCATATCCTATAGACATAAATCCAATTTACATCTAATATATACGGGCTATTTTACACCAATCTCTCAAAAGTACAAGAAAATTTTCTAAAAAAAAGAAAATTTGGGGAAATTTTTTGTTAATGTACTAAAATAGACGGTATTCTCCTTAGAAACATGAAATCCGAGAAATTTCATTCCTGAAAATATCCGTATTTTACGACTTTTTCACCATCTCCTTTTTCCTTACCATTTTCGTTCTTCGGATTATCAATAATCTGAAGAATCTGGACTTTTGTATCGGGCAGTGAATCTATGAGCTCCAGTCCTTTTTCCGGTCCGAGAACGCTGACAGCGGAGGCGAGTGCGTCTGCGTCGGCAGCGGTTGGAGCGATGACGGAGACCATCACACGATTCGTCAGCCCGAGTCCCGTTTTCGGATTCACGATGTGCGAGTACCGTTTCCCTTCAATTTCCACGAATTGGTACATGTCACCGGAATTCGCCACACCACAGTTCGTGAGCGTCCAGAATTCCGTCGGTTTTTCTCCCTTTTTCGCCGGCGCGACGGCAATTGTCCACCCTTCTTTTCCCGGCGGAGCATCACCCAGCCCCATATCACCTCCTGCATCGACCAGAACACGCGAAATTCCGAGAATTTTCATCGTTTTAATCGCTTCGTCGATTGCGTACCCTTTCGCGATTCCACCTAAATCGATTCGTACGTTATTTTTCGCGCCGTTTTCGGAGAGTGTGACCGTCTGCCGAGCTTCATCAAAAAGGATATTCTCCCACCCGACCGTCTTGAGCATTTCCTGAATCTGGCTTTCCGTCGGCAGTCGGTGTCCTTTCCGTGCCCGACGCCAGAGACGGACAACTTGCCCGACCGTCGGGTCGAAAGCACCGTCTGAAATCCGTGCGTAATGGACAGATAACCGCAAGACGTTCCATAAATCGTCGCTCACCCGCACCCACTCGCCGGGATAGGTCAAGTCGCAAAAACGGCGGACCTCGCTGTTTTCGTCGTAGTCGCTCAGACAGCCGTTCAGGTCGTGAAACCGTTCCAGAGCCGCCTGCGCCGCAAATTCCGCCTTCTCCGCGTCCGGCGCGTAAAGCACAATCCGAATCGGAATTGCCATTTCGACGCCGGTAAACTCGAAACGCTGTAACACCTCCGGCGCCACCTCTTCCGCAACGCAGACGCCCGCAAAAAGGAGGGGGATTATTAACAAAATAGGTAGTTTTAGGATGATATTTTTCATTTTCGTTAAGTCGCTGATTAAGTGAAGAACCTCCCCTAATAGGGAAGGCTGAGGGTAAACACTTTATGCCGAATGTCGTTTCGCAACGCGTAACGACGGTGAAGCGAAATTCTAGGTCGCGTCGGGATTAAAAAATTTCAAAAACTCTTAATCGCAATCTTCGATTGCTTGCTTTTCTTGTCTTTATTTTATTAAATATCAAGAGTTTTTTGAAGGGGGAGTGTGAGGGGGAAACAATTTTGCAAAAATGTTTCCCACCTCACGAATGTTTATAGGTTCAGTTTCTAAACACCAACACCAATTTCACCCTGTCGGGAGAAATCGGCTACCCGTAATGTCGTGACGCCCGTGGGAAGAAAATATTTTTGCAAAATTGTTTTCTCCCCCGACCTGAAAACGGTTAAATTGCCGAATCGCGCTGGGCGGTGTTTCCGTAAGTCGTTTCGCAACGCGTAACGACGGTGAAGCGAAATTCTAGGTCGCGTCGGGATTAAAAAATTCCAAAAAACTCTTAATCGCAATCTTCGATTGCTTGCTTCTTGTGTTTTATTTAGTTTGTTTATTTGGTTTTCTTCATTTTTAGGTGCAGGTCATATTTCCCAAAACGGAGAAAATACTCATCAGCGCGTCCAGCGTAGAAGCTGGATTTTCCCAACTCGAATTTCGGGACAGAAGCGGGAATGCGCGCGATGGGGAGTTCCTCGCCACGGTGTAACGACTCGAACCGAATTGGATAATGCACGCCCCAGTCAGGACGAAATCCGAACGTTGTCCAATTCTGGCGTCGATACACAAGCGGTTCTGGGATTTCTGCCGCATTCCCATCAATTCGAGCGGGAGTATAACGCGCGTCGCACCGGACGGTCGCAATTTGCTGGAATTTCGGCGTAATTCGATGGACTTTCGCGAGGAAATTCACCCCAAAATAAGCACGCCAGTAAAGAGAAGCGTACAGAATTTCATCACCACGTTTACAGGCAATGACACCTGCCTGATCGTCCGCAAAATAAACGTCCTGCGTACCGTCACACATGGGGAAAACGCCGTTTTCTGAAGGATTTTCCGCTTGAGTGTTTTTTGTTGTACGTTTCTCGTCTATCCGCGACTTTAAATCTGCATAACGTTCTGGAATTCCGAGAAGCACGTTGCTCGTACGCAGTCCGCCGCCGTCACGGAGAAGGGCGTCCACGGCACAGAAATACTGATTATCCGCCAGCATTTTCTCAAATCGCGCGAGAGAAGCCGGGTCTTGTGTCACGAAAGGGAGAAGGGTCGCATCCCCCTCTTTTCCGGTACGCGAACCGTACATGACAGGTCCGATAAGAGCCGTATCGCGCCAACCCACGACGGTCTCAAGGCGGAGTGCTCGGTAACCGTCCGCGTCGGGGGAGGGATAACGGAAATAGGAGCGTGCGCGTTCCATTTTTACGAGTTGACGCCGGATTTTTTCATCACCGGGAAGCCATTTTCCGTCCGCGTCCCGCTCGCATGTCGCAAGATAAATGAGCGCCGCCCAGTCGAGAGCCTCACCGTAACTACCGACGTAACCCAGTTCTCGCGTTAATCCCTGCGACGTAATCTCGTAAAAATCGGTTCCCTCCGACATTTCCGGTCCGTTCGGCGTTTCGCTCCCACGCCACGGTTCCAGTCCGACCGCTTCGTATAAATACCGCAACGCCTGGGTTTCCGGGAGTGCCCGCGATGCCGAAACGAGTTGCAACGCGCGATTCATCCGGTAAATGTTCCAGTCGATAATCATCGTCTGATTCGTGTACGCACGGCGATGCTGGGTGAGTGAGGTTAAACTCCGAAAAATCAGCTCACTCCACACCTCGCGTCGGGTAGCACGACATGTTTCTGATTTTTCAGAAAGCTCTGCAGAAAAACGGGCGAAAAGTTCTGCGTAAATCTCGACAGAACGCGGACTTGTGTCGGAAGAAATTTCAGGAAATTCTCCCGGAAATGGCTCGTCCAGTGCCGATTGTAGAGCGGGTGAATTGACAATCCGAATCGCTTCACAGAGCGGCGCAACGCCGAACCAATCGGAGTTATACTGTCGTGGGTCCTTAAAAAGCAGGTCGGGATTTTCGAGTGCTCGCAAAAAATAAGCGTCTGCCGCCTCCACAACGCGCCCCAGTACGGAAGAATCCCGAAAAACCGGTCTTCCGGGTGTCGCATAACCCCGAGCAAGAAACTCAATTTCCTGCTGTGTCCGCGCTCCCGGACGCTTTAATTGGGTCAAAAGCTCACGATTTACCCGTTCCACAACGCGCTCCAGAACTTCTGACCCCGGTGCAGGACGAGTTTCAGAAGCGGATTCCGCTTTTTCGCAAGTCGCAAGTAATTCCGGTGTCGGTTCAAAACATGGTTCTGTGTGCGTGTGTACGGAGTAAATCCCGATGGAGTCACCGTCGATGTTTTTCTGGAATTTCTCGAAATTCTCACCGTACGACCAGATTCGACCGTCCATGCGGAGCTGGAAGGTAAGAACAGACTTTCCGTCAGTCAGGGAGCGTGGGAGGACGGTGGTGATAAAATAGAATTTTCCCGGACAGGGTGCAGGACCTCCGTGATGTAAAATGTCGTAGTCCCCCTGATGTCGGTATCCGAGAGGACGTCCGCCGAAGGAAAGAACCAGAATATTCGGCGTGGTATCCGTTCCCCAGAACTGGAAAGTTACGTAATTATCGCCATCAGGACGCACACGAAGCGTAAACGTGACCGTTTCACCCTGCCAGTTCGGCTCTTGCGGGTTCTCGTTTAACACACGGCACAATTTTCCGTTTTCCGCCGAAATCTGAATTCGGGAAGCGGTTTCCGTCGTCTGAAAATCATGTTCCGATTCCGACGCTGAATTTCCGAAAATCAGAGAATCCAGAGTCTGTGCCCTTCCTTCCACTGCAGAAAAAAGGAGTAGAAAACAGAGAAGTCCTGAAAGGAATAAAGGAGCACGCATGAGGATACTTGAAAAATCCTTCCTTCGGTAATGGTTTACCAAAAAAATAAGGAGTGGCATACAGGAATATACTGTAAACCGAAATGGGGAGATTGGTAAAGTGGTTAAAATGCGTAATTTTATAGTCATTTTTTCAATTTTGATAAAAAGGTATCAAGAAAGGGGGTACTGTAACGATAAAACGTTATCAAATTCGGTTGATTTTAAACTTTATTTTAGATGATAGAGGCAAAAAGTCAAGAGTTTTAAGAGAAAAATAGACAAAATTTGGTATAAATTGTAAAAAAATCGTGAATATTCACTGGAATCAGGCTCCCTCCCCCTTCCAAAATTTTTGATTTTTGCAATAATCTAATATTTGACTATGCAAGTGTTTATTAAGGCAAGACGTAGCACGGTCAAACAGCTCTTGGACCGCAGACCCGCACGGGTGTCAGAGATGGCGACGGTAGGCCATCGACGGTAAGAGTATTCACAATTATATTTTTATGGGAGAACAGAATTATGCATCTTTCACAGTATGGAATAACACAGACTAACATTCTTCGGAATCCGGTAGCGGCGGTTCTTTATGCGGACGCGCTTGCTCATGACGACGCCATAATTTCCAGTACGGGCGCGTTGATGACGAATTCCGGTCTGAAAACGGGTCGTAGCCCGAAAGATAAACGTGTTGTGGAAGATCCGGAAACGTGTCGTGATATTTGGTGGGGGAACATCAATATTAAATCGGACGCGGAAACGTTCGCCCGTAACCGTCAGCGTGCGGTAGACTATTTCAACATGTGCGAGAAGTTGTACGTGATTGATGGTTATGCTGGCTGGGATGTGGAATATCGTGTAAAAGTGCGTGTTATCTGTACTCGTGCGTACCATGCGTTGTTCATGAGTAACATGATGATTATGCCGGACGCGGATGAACTGCAGGATTTCGGCGAGCCGGATTATGTAATTTTTAATGCTGGTAAATTCCCGTGTGATCCGAAAATTGGAACGCACACCAGTAACACGAGTGTCACACTGAATTTTGCGGCGCGTGAATTCGTCATCCTCGGCACCCAGTATGCGGGCGAGATGAAGAAGGGTATCTTTACGATTATGAATTACCTGATGCCGAAACAGGGAATTGTGTCGATGCACTGCTCGGCGAATGAAGGCGCGGACGGCGACGTGTCGCTCTTCTTTGGACTTTCCGGAACGGGGAAAACCACCCTGTCGGCAGAAGCGAAGCGTAAGCTCATCGGTGATGACGAGCACTGCTGGAGTAACCGTGGTGTGTTTAATATCGAGGGTGGCTGTTATGCGAAGTGCATTAACCTTTCCCGTGAGAGCGAGCCTGAAATTTACGACGCGATTCGTTTCGGAACGGTTCTGGAAAACGTCGTGGCGGATCCGGAAACCCGTGAAGTCGATTATACGGACAAGTCGCTGACGGAAAACACACGCGCGGCGTATCCGTTGCAGTTCATTCCGAATACGAAATTGCCGGCAGTCGGTGGTCATCCGAAAAACATTATTCTCCTGACGTGCGACGCGTTCGGCGTGTTGCCGCCGGTGAGTAAACTGACCCCGGAACAGGCAATGTACCATTATATCAGTGGTTATACCGCGAAAGTGGCGGGGACGGAAGTTGGTATTAAAGAACCGGTTCCGGACTTCTCGGCATGTTATGGCGCGGCGTTCCTGGTTTGGCACCCGACGAAATACGCGGAACTTCTGGCGGAAAAGATGAAGGAACATGGTTCCAACGCGTGGCTGGTGAATACCGGTTGGGCTGGTGGCGGTTACGGCGTCGGAAAACGCATGTCGATTAAGCATACCCGTGCGATTATCGACGCGATTCACTCCGGCGAGTTGGCGAATGCGCCACTGGAACAGGATCCGATTTTCGGTCTGTACGTTCCGACGCAGTGCAGTGGTGTTCCGGTTGAAGTGCTGATTCCGCGTAATGTGTGGCTCGATAAAGAAGCGTATGATGCGACTGCACGTAAACTGGCGGATGCGTTTAAGGCGAACTTTGAGAAATTCGCGGACTGCGCGGCTCCGGAAATTGTGACTGGTGGTCCGATGTAATAAACCGATTTCACATGAAAATTTGAAGGAAGGCCGGTCTTTCTGATAATCGTTTCGGTACCGCGAGACGATGGAAAATCGGAATTTTACTGGTATCGAGTATAAATAACGTCTTGCACGTAATTTCCTCGGTTTTTGTGAGGGATTACGTGCGAGTTTTTATAATTTACATGTTTTTCAATTTTTACTTTTCAATTTATCTGTTTCTGTTTTTCTACTTTTTATTTTTCCTCATCTACCGTGATAAGAAGGCTTTTAGGAAGTGTACCTTCTTCCATAAATAGAGTTGCAACACGGATTAATTCAGCAAAATTATTTACACCGAAAGTGGTGAGTAATTTCGCGCGTCGACTTTCTACGGTGCGATTGCTGAGTGCGAGTTTTTCGGCAATTTCTCGATTCGTGTAACCTGTGTAGAGAAGGTGAAGGACATCTTTCAGGCTGGTATCAAGCGAGTTCCATTGCCGTATAAGTTGAGCGTGAATGACGGACTTTTCTCCTTCCCTTTTCATCCAATTTTGGGCATTTTCGAGAATCTCATGGAGTGATTCCGAAATAATTTGCCACGGAAAATAATCACAGACAGGGAGATGGGACCATCTGAGTGCTCTTTTAGCCGTCGGATACTGTTCTGTGATGAGAATTGGGTCTGGATAGCCATCCAGACGGATTTTTTCTTGAATACTGTGAACTTCTGCATAATCGAACTCATTTCCGTCGATCAGGATGATTCCTGGTCCCTGCATGCACGCGTTTAGTAGAGCGCTCGTGGAACAGCAACTCACGACAGTATGTTTCTGTGCTTCAAGTCCCTGACGAATCTGTCGGAGATGAGCAATTTTTTTGGTCAGGAGGTAAATAATCATAAAAGTAATAAAACTTTCCTATATTTCGTAAATTTCGAGGTCGGTGAATTAGGAACAAGTTTTTCGCCGGTTTTCAATTTTTTTGGAAATTTTAGGGAATTCGCCCTTCACAAAATTATAAAAATAACGTATTCTATTATAATAGGTTTTTAAAATTTTTCTAGTGTGGGTGAGATAATTTTTTTAAGGAAGGATCAACATGAATTGCAATTTAATTCAGAAATCCCGGTTTCCGCTGGGGATTTTCAGCCGAATCGGGCTGATTTTAAGACTTTTCAGCTTGATTACCTTTTTCGGAATGTGGACAGTTACCGTGGC